>DRZW01000031.1 GCA_011380105.1 Halothiobacillaceae bacterium | reverse complement strand
GGTAAAATACATCCTCGACTTGGTCAGCGGGTGTGTAGTCCTTAAACTGCACCAGCATATTGATTTGCCCTGGGCGGGCGGTGGTCTCAACGTAGTCAAAATACGGCACTTCCTGTAAGCGCTTTTCCAGTCGGTCAGCGACCTGCTCCTGCATCTGCTGTGCGGTGGCACCCGGCCAAAAGGCCGAGACAGTCATTACTTTGACGGTAAACACCGGATCCTCGGCACGCCCCAACTCGGCAAAGGCATACATCCCGGCCAAGGCGGTCAGCAGGATGAAGTACAGAGTGACGGCGCGCTCGCGCACCGCCAAAGCCGACAGATTGAAAAGGTGCATCATAGGCCATCGATCTCCCGCACTGCCTGACCATCCACCAACTGATTTACGCCCAGACTAACAACGCGAGTACCAGCCGGCAGATCAGCCTCAATTAGCGCCCGCTCAGCACCCAGCTGCAGCACCTGTACCGGATGACGATACACCCGTGACTTGTCGCCCTCACTTTGAATAACCCAAACGGCCGGGGTCTCACCCTGCTCGATCAAAGCCGAGATCGGCACCCGCCTGACTGCTTGTTCCTCGTCATCGAAATGCAGCACCACCGTAGCCCCCAGCGGCGCCTCATCCAGCGGCGCCTCAAGCACGTAGCGTGCCGGCCAACTTCGGGTGAGCGGATCGGCACTGGACGCCAATTCTCGCAAGGTGGCCTGTGCCGTTTCAGATCGGCCATAGCGGGTGGCCGTCGCCGTCGGGGTCACCTGCCCGAGGCGCTCCTCCGGAATCAGCACCTCCACCTCACGCGGTCCCTCCTTAGCGATCACCGCCACGGTCTGGCCGACCGCCACCACCTGCCCCGGCTCGGCTGGCAGCGACACCAGCACTCCGTCGGCATCGGCACGTAAAACAGCATAGTCGAGTTGATTACGCACCTGGCGCAACTGCGACTGGGCGGATTTCAAGTCTTCGCGGGCCTGTTCGGCCTCGGTCTGAGCTCGGTCGTACTCTTGGCGGCTGATTGCTTCTTTCGGCAGCAGTGCTGCTAGGCGTTCCGCTTCCTTATCGGCATTGCGCGAGCGAGCCGAGGCGGCACGCACCGCCGCTTCGGCCGCTGTTACCGCCAGGCGCAGGTCGGTATCATCGAGCAAAAACAAAACTTGACCCGCCTCAACGCGATCACCGACATTTACTGGCCGTTCGATGATTTTGCCTCCGACCCGAAATGCTAACTCCGAGGAAAAGCGCGCCTTAACCGTACCGGTCAGGCTCCAAGTGGCTGAACTAACCATCTCAACAGGCGCAGTGCGCACCACCGGTGCTGGTTCAGAGTCGAGCGTCGGCGGCTCGCCCTTGCAGCCGGCAAGTAATAAGGAAATGACCAGCAGGGCCAGGAGCGAGGATCGAATAAACATACAAGTGTTCATGAACGACAACTAGGTTTAGTTAAAAAAAAGGTTGTTTGCAGATTTTTTTGCAGAAATCTTGCAAATCTGAACCCTCAGTTAAGTAATAATAGTATTAAGTATGATTGATGTGTTCACCCGAAAATCCCCGCCTTGCCTGCCCGTGGTAAGATAATAAATCCTTAACTTCCTAACCTGCACCGATAAAATCGCGCAGCGCTATTTGTAAGGGGACTATCCGCTGATGAACACCACAGCATAAAGCTCGACTCGTTGGCAGATATCGAGTTGCGTACCGACCTCGTGTCTTTGGCGGCCGAGGTGAATGAGACTGCTGAAAGCCCGATGAGCGCGCAGCGACCGAGATGTAACACAGCACTGAGATGTAACATAGCATTAGTTGAGTGATCTTGCACCGCCAAACGCTATATCTGGTTGCACGACAGGTTTTTCGAGTTGCGCAAATGCATGTTTTATAAGTCTTCGGCTGACCAAGTCGTTAACGCCGTGCAAAGTGATGCCATTATAGCAGAGGTTTTAAGCGGGCCTGTGGCAGATTGATGTCTACCACCGGCCTGTCTGCTTGCCCGTGTTTATGCTCAAAGCGGATATCATCGCCTGCTCAAGGCCGGTCAGTTGGTTTCAAACGTTTGTTAGAATAAATTTTTAAGCCCGATGGGTTTTGCTGGAGTGTTTTTTTGTACGTTCTCGGTTTTGAAAGCTCGTGTGATGAGACCGCAGTTGCGCTTTACGGCGGCAGTGGTAAGCCAAGATTGCTAAGCCATCGGGTGCATTCACAGACGGAGATTCACCAGGACTTTGGCGGGGTGGTGCCAGAATTAGCAGCGCGGGATCATATGCGTCGTTTGCCGCTTTTAACCCGTATGGTTCTGGATGAGGCGGGTTTGCAGCCGGATGATTTAAGCGCGGTGGCGTATACAGCCGGGCCGGGTTTAGCTGGTGCGTTAATGGCAGGCTGTGCCTTTGCGCGGGGTTTTGCGCAGGCATCGGGCTTGGCTTCGGTGGCGATTAATCATCTTGAAGGCCATCTTTTAGCCCCATTGTTGGATGACCCGGCCCCGCAGATGCCCTATCTTGCTTTGCTGGTTTCAGGTGGGCACACCCAGATTATCCGTGTCGAGGCCTTGGGATCATATCAATTGTTGGGCGAGAGTATCGATGATGCTATTGGAGAAGCTTTTGATAAATCAGCGAAGTTGATGGGGCTGGGTTATCCCGGTGGGGCAGCGCTTTCGGAGTTGGCACAATCCGGCCGGCGGGATGCGATTGCTTTTGCCCGACCGATGACCGATCGTCCCGGCTTGGATTTTAGTTTCAGCGGGCTTAAAACCGCGGTTGCTAATGCGGTGCGGGATGGGGCGAATCATGCCGATGTGGCGGCCAGCTTTGAGCAGGCGGTGGTCGATACCCTGAAGATAAAATTGCGCCGGGCAGTTGCTCAGACCGGGCTGAAACGCTTGGTGGTTGCCGGTGGGGTGGCAGCAAATCAGCCCATCCGTGCGGCATTAACCGATTTAATGAAATCACAGGATGGTATGGCGTATTTTCCCCCGTTGTCGTTATGTACGGATAATGCGGCCATGATCGCTCTGGCCGGATTTATGCGTTTCGAGCAGGGGCAGGTAGATCGCATCGGTGGCTTTAAGCCGCGCCCCCGCTGGCCGCTGAGTGATTTAACCCCGCCTGCGGCGCAGATCTGAGATTCATAACCCGGAGTAAAATGCGATGGCTCGGTCAGTGAGCTCGAAACGTTGGTTAACCGAACATTTCAATGATGAGTACGTCAAACGGGCCAAAAAAGAAGGTTATCGCTCGCGTGCGGTTTACAAATTAATCGAACTCGATGAGCGCGACCGGATTTTAAAGCCGGGGCGACGTGTGGTTGATTTGGGCGCGGCCCCTGGTGGATGGACCCAGTATGCCGCCAATAAGGTTGGTAGTAAGGGGCATGTTTATGCACTGGATGTGCTGGCCATGGATTATTTTGATAATACCACAGTGATTACCGGGGATTTTACCGAAGATGCGGTGTTAGAGCAGTTGAATCAGCAATTAAAAGGGGAGCCGGTTGATTTGGTGCTGTCGGATATGGCACCGAACATGAGTGGTGTGGACTCGGTAGATATTCCCCGTGCTATGCATCTTGCGGAACTTGCGCTGGATTTTTGTGATCGGATGCTCGCTGAAAATGGTGATTTTGTGACTAAGCTATTTCATGGAGAGGGCTTTGATGACTACGTCCGCGAGGCACGAAGCCGCTTTAAACGGGTGGTTGTTCGTAAGCCCACAGCATCCCGACCTCGCTCTCGAGAGGTCTATCTGGTGGCAACAGGAAAACGTCTGATATAAAGTACACAGATTTAAGATTAATCATGACCACCGCCATAACGAGATTTTACTCTAGGCAAACGCGGTAGAGGTGTTGCGTTGAACGACTTGACCAAAAATATTCTGATCTGGGTGGTGATTGCCATCGTGCTGATGACGCTGTTTAACAGCTTTGAAGCGCCAAGGGAGCAGCGCTCGGAGATGACCTATTCAGATTTTATCTATAACGTAAAAAATGGTGCTGTCCGCGAGGTCACCATCGAGGGCCAGAAAATCGAAGGCGTGATGGAAAATGGCGAGGCGTTCAAAACCTTCTCGCCCGAGACCGATAACCGCGCCATGGTTGGTGATTTATTGAATAATAATGTCACCATCAATGCAGAGGAACCGGAATCACCGTCGTTGTTGATGACGATCTTTATCCAATGGTTCCCGTTCCTCCTGCTAATTGCGATCTGGATCTTCTTTATGCGCCAGATGCAAGGCGGCGGTGGTCGCGGGGCGATGAGCTTTGGCAAATCCAAAGCCAAGCTGATGGGTGAAGATCAGGTTAAGGTGCGTTTTTCTGATGTCGCCGGTGCCGATGAAGCCAAGGAAGATGTCGTGGAGTTGGTCGACTTCCTACGCGATCCGGGCAAATTCCAGCGTCTCGGTGGTCAGATTCCCCGTGGTGTATTGATGGTCGGTCCGCCGGGCACGGGTAAGACCCTGTTGGCAAAAGCGGTAGCCGGAGAGGCCAAAGTGCCGTTTTTCTCGATTTCCGGTTCTGACTTTGTAGAAATGTTCGTTGGGGTGGGCGCATCACGGGTGCGCGATATGTTTGAGCAGGCCAAAAAACACGCCCCCTGCATTATCTTCATCGATGAGATCGATGCGGTTGGTCGCCAGCGTGGCTCTGGTATGGGCGGCGGTAATGATGAGCGTGAACAGACCCTCAACCAGCTGCTGGTTGAAATGGATGGGTTTGAGGGCAACGAAGGCATAATTGTCATTGCTGCTACTAACCGCGCTGATGTGCTTGACAAAGCCCTGCTGCGTCCCGGCCGTTTTGATCGTCAGGTAATTGTGGGGCTGCCGGATGTTCGTGGCCGCGAACAAATCCTTAAGGTACATCTGCGCAAAGTGCCGGCGGCTGAAGATGTCAATCCCAGCCTGATTGCCCGAGGTACACCGGGTTTTTCCGGCGCAGATCTGGCCAACTTAGTGAACGAGGCGGCCTTGTTTGCAGCCCGCGCTGCCAAGCCCAAGGTGAGTATGAGTGATTTGGAGCGCGCCAAAGATAAGATTATTATGGGCGCTGAGCGCAAGTCCATGGTGATGAGTGAGGACGAGAAACAGCTTACCGCCTACCACGAAGCGGGTCACGCGATTGTCGGCCGCTTAGTGCCAGAGCATGATCCGGTTTATAAGGTCTCGATTATTCCGCGTGGCCGGGCGCTGGGTATCACCATGTTCCTACCCGATCGGGATAGCTATAGCTATTCCAAGCGTAAGCTCGAATCAAACATATCCAGCCTGTACGGTGGCCGGATAGCCGAGGAGTTGATTCGCGGTGCCGAGGCGGTAACCACTGGTGCCTCCAATGATATCGAGCGGGCCACTGAAATTGCGCGCAACATGGTCACTAAATGGGGTATGTCTGAGCGCTTAGGTTCGCTTTACTACTCCGAAGAGGATGGTGACCCCTTTTTGGGGCGTCAGGCATCCGGCGGCAAGATGTCCGATGAAACCAAGGAAGTCATCGACGAAGAGATCCGTAAGATCATCGATCGCAATTATGAACGTGCCCGCCAGATCCTAGAAGATAACATCGATATTCTGCATGCTATGGCCGATGCGCTAATAAAGTATGAAACCATCGATTCCGATCAGATTGATGATTTAATGGAACGCCGCCCGGTGCGCGAACCGGCAGAGTGGCATGAAGATGACTCGGACGATCAGTCTGCGTCAGCCGATGCTGAAGGCGTGGAAGACCACACCCATAAAGATCATCAAGATGAATCGACAGACGGTGATGGTCATGAAGGTGAGCGGGATCAAGATCAAACCCCAGCGCTCGACGATGATCAGCGCACCCCTAACGGTGATCGCTTAAGCCCGCCTTCCCAACATGGTAATCACTGATTATCGGCAGGCTGGCATTGGCTGAATTATCCCCGACAGCCCAGAAATTGCGCGAGCAAATCAGGCGTCATCGCCCATTGGTGATGGGGGTTTTGAATATAACCCCAGATTCTTTTTCAGATGGTGGGCGCTTTGAACGTATTGATCAGGTACTTTATGCCGCCGAGCAGATGATCAGTGATGGCGCGGACATACTTGATATTGGTGGTGAATCCACTCGGCCCGGTTCAGCCGGGGTAAGTGTGGCTACCGAGCTTGAACGGGTTGCGCCTGTTATCGAGGCATTAGCCACACGATTTGATTGCCCACTATCTATTGATACCAGCAATGCCGAGACCATCAACGAGGCCTGTTCGCAGGGTGTGGCGCTCATTAATGATGTGCGGGCCTTGAAACGTCCTGGCGCGCTGGCAGCGGCGGTGAATAGTGCTTCGCTGATTTGCCTGATGCACATGCGCGGTGAGCCAGACACCATGGATACACTGACCGATTATGACGATGTAACCTCAGAGGTTGGTGCGTATTTATCGAATCGGGCCGATGAGGTGATCGCAGCCGGTGCCAGCGCCGAGCAGCTGTTAATTGATCCGGGGTTTGGGTTTGCGAAAACCACAACACAAAACCTAATCATGTTGAATCAGCTTCACCGATTTACTGAGTTGGGTTATCCGCTGTTAGTGGGTATGTCGCGCAAGCGCATGATCGGTGAGGTGACAGGCCAGCCGGTGGCGCGTCGAACCCCCGGTAG
>DRZW01000030.1 GCA_011380105.1 Halothiobacillaceae bacterium | reverse complement strand
GTGCGCGTGGTGTCCATGCCTTGTGTTGAAGCATTTGAAGCTCAGGACGAAGCTTACCGTGAATCAGTCCTGCCGAAGGCTGTGACCAAGCGCCTGGCTGTTGAGGCGGGTGTAACCCAGGGTTGGTACAAGTACGTGGGTTCAGAAGGTAAGGTTATTGGTATCGACACCTTCGGTGAATCCGCCCCGGGTGGCGCGCTCTTTGAGTATTTCGGCTTTACCGTCGATAACGTCGTTAAGGCGGCTAACAGCCTTAAATAATTAAAATATCCAACAGGCCATTCCTTCGGGAATGGTCTGCTTTTTTGTATATTTCAAACTATAGGAGATGACACATGGCAATTCGCGTCGGTATCAATGGCTTTGGCCGTATTGGTCGCATGGTTTTTCGTGCGATCGCGAAAGACTTCCCGGAAATGGAAGTTGTCGGTATTAATGATCTGCTCGACCCGGAATACCTGGCATACATGCTGAAGTTCGACTCCGTACACGGTCGTTTTGAGGGTGATATTTCTGTTGACGGCAACCAAATGACCGTAAACGGCAAGCAGATTCGCCTGACTGCTGAAAAAGACCCAGCTGCACTGAAATGGGGTGATCTGGACGTCGATGTGGTGGTTGAAGCGACCGGTCTGTTCCTGACCGAAGAAGCCTGCCAGAAACATATCAATGCGGGCGCGAAAAAAGTTGTTCAATCCGCCCCGTCCAAAGATGCCACGCCTATGTTTGTTTATGGTGTTAACCACAACGACTATGCTGGCCAGAAGATCGTTTCTGCTGCATCCTGCACTACCAACTGCTTAGCGCCGGTTGCAAAAGTGCTCAACGACACCTTCGGCATTAAGCGCGGCCTGATGAGTACTGTCCACGCAGCCACCGCAACCCAGAAAACGGTTGATGGCCCGTCTGCCAAAGATTGGCGTGGTGGCCGCGGTATTCTCGAAAACATCATTCCGTCTTCCACTGGTGCTGCTAAGGCCGTCGGTAAGGTGTTGCCGGATCTGAACGGCAAATTAACCGGTATGGCCTTCCGTGTGCCGACCTCTGATGTATCTGTAGTTGACCTGACCGCAGAGCTGAACAAGCCCGCCACTGCCCAAGCGATCAACGATGCTATGAAAAAGGCATCAGAAGGCGAGCTGAAAAACGTGCTGATGTTCACTGATGAAGACGTTGTTTCAACTGACTTCCGTGGCTGCTCTGCACCGTCAATTTACGATTCCAAGGCAGGTATTCAGCTTGATGATACCTTTATTAAGGTAATCGCCTGGTATGACAACGAGTACGGTTATACCTGCAACATGCTGCGCATGGTCAAGCACATTGCCAGCTAAATTGCGGCACTAAAAAGACCGAGCGGGGTTTTTACCCCGCTTTTTACCCGTTTTGGCCAAAACAGCAAGGATTGGGCACCCGCCGAAGATGTTTAACCCTTACTGTTTTGTTTACTGAACTTGATTTCCCGAGGAGAGTTGCATGGCGAATTTTATCCGCATGACTGATCTTGACCTGGCCGGCAAACGAGTGTTGATCCGCGCAGACCTGAACGTGCCGGTCAAAGACGGTAAGGTTACCTCTGATGCGCGGATTACCGCTTCATTATCTACCATTAAAGCCGCATTAGATGCTGGCGCGCACGTCATGGTAACTTCTCACTTGGGGCGCCCGACCGAAGGTGAGTTCTCAGAAGCTGATTCGCTGGCGCCGGTCGCGGCTGACCTGGGCGATAAACTCGGTCAGACCATCCGTTTAGTGCGAGATTACTTAGATGGCCAAGTAGATGTGGCCGCTGGTGAAGTGGTCATGCTGGAGAATGTTCGCTTTAACAAGGGCGAGAAAAACGACGACGAAGCACTGGCGAAAAAATACGCAGCTCTCTGTGATGTCTTTGTAATGGACGCCTTTGGCACTGCCCACCGCGCTCAAGCCTCAACCCACGGTGTGGCTAAGTTTGCACCACAGGCAGCGGCTGGAATACTGCTGACCGAAGAGCTAGAGGCGCTGGAAAAAGCCCTAGCCAATCCGGCAAGGCCGTTGGTCGCCATAGTGGGTGGCTCCAAGGTTTCTACCAAATTGACTGTGCTCGAAGCGCTGGCCGATAAGGTTGACCAGCTGGTTGTTGGTGGTGGCATTGCTAATACCTTTATTAAAGCAGCCGGCCACGGCGTGGGTAAATCACTCTGCGAAGATGACCTCGTGCCGACCGCCAAGGCGATGATTGATAAAATGATCAGCAACGGTGCGAATATTCCAATTCCAACCGATGTGGTTGTGGGTAAAAAGTTCGATGAAAACGAGCCTGCGGTCTTAAAGCGGGTGGATGACGTTGCCGATGATGACATGATTTTCGATATCGGCCCTGAGAGCGCAGAAGAGCTGGCGGCTATTATCAAGAAAGCCGGTACCGTGGTTTGGAATGGCCCGGTTGGAGTTTTCGAGATGGATCAGTTTGGTGAAGGTACAAAGCGCATTGCCGAGGCGATTGCAGACACCAACGCCTTTACGCTTGCCGGTGGTGGCGATACCATCGCCGCGATTCAAAAATACGATATTTACGATAAAGTCAGCTATATCTCTACAGCCGGCGGTGCCTTCCTAGAGTTTCTAGAAGGTAAGACTCTGCCTGCTGTGGCCATGCTTGAACAACGAGCGGCGGGTTAATCGTGGCAGCGGAAAAAATCAATACAAGTCATTTTCCAGCCAAGCGTCGCACCAAGATCGTCGCAACCTTGGGACCGGCTAGTGATGATCTGGCCACCATCAGCGGACTGGTGCGTGCTGGCGTGGACGTGGTTCGGATGAACTTCTCGCACGGCACCGCTGAAGACCATCAGCGTCGCGCGGAATTGGTTCAAAAAGCAGCGGCAGAGCAGGGCCGCTATGTTGCCTTGTTAGCTGATTTGCAAGGCCCGAAGATTCGGATTGACCGCTTCGCTGATAATTCCGTCGAGCTAAAAAGCGGTGCTAAGTTCGCCTTGGATGCCGATCTTGATGCAGACGCCGGTGACCAGACCCAGGTGGGCATTACCTACAAAGCCTTGGTGAGCGATTCCCAGCCGGGCGATATTCTTCTGTTGGATGATGGCCGGATCGTACTTGAAGTCGATGAGGTTAAAGGCAACCGCATCCAAACGACCGTCCGCGTTGGTGGCATATTGTCGAATAACAAAGGCATTAACCGTCAGGGTGGTGGGTTGTCAGCACCGGCAATTACGGACAAAGACCGGGCTGATATCAAAATCGCCGCTAAGATTGGTGTTGATTACATCGCCGTTTCTTTTCCGCGCACCGCCGCCGATATTCACGAAGCCCGCCGTTTGCTACAAGAAGCCGGTTGCCGTGCGCACATCGTGGCTAAGATTGAGCGTGCCGAAGCGGTGGATTGCATCCGCGAAATCATCCAAGCCTCCGATGCGATTATGATCGCACGGGGTGATCTGGGTGTGGAGATTGGTGATGCAGAATTACCCGCGGTGCAAAAGGCCTTTATTCGCATGGCCAATGAGCTCAATCGCCCGGTGATTACCGCCACTCAGATGATGGAAACCATGATCAACAACCCGATTCCGACGCGGGCTGAGGTGTTTGATGTCGCCAATGCGGTGCTCGATGGTACCGATGCGGTTATGCTCTCGGCTGAAACGGCGGCAGGTAAGTATCCGGTGCGTGTTGTCGAGACCATGAGCCGGGTGTGTCACCGTGCTGAATATCAGCTTGAAACCTGCAAAAGCTCGCGGGTGCCGGACGTTCCTTTTGAACGGATTGATCAGGCGATTGCTTATTCAGCGATTTACACCGCCAACCACCTCAACGTGGCGGCCATTGTGGCCTTGTCCGAGTCTGGTGCAACGCCACTGTGGATGTCGCGGGTACAGACGGATATCCCGATTTACGCCTATACGCGCAATGAAGAAACAGCTCGCCGTGTTAGTCTTTATCGCGGTGTTCAAGCTGTGCACTTCCCGCTGGAATCTAAGGATCATGCCGAGGTGAATCTACAGGTCATCCGTTCGCTCGCCGAGAGCGAAACCTTCAACGAAAGCGACCTTGTGATTATCACCAAGGGTGATCTGGTTGGTCAGCCTGGCGGCACCAATGCGTTAAAGATCGTCCGCGTTGGGGATCTCATCTCGGTCGACTAGCCTAGAGCGCTTAGAGACGGTACGGTTTGTCAGCAATGCTTATCTGCCGTATCTTGGTGGTTATCCAGTTTTGCCGCTGGGTGAGGTAATTGCCCAGCTGCTGCTTTTGCACGAAATCCGTTTTTTATTTAACCCGAAAGGAGAAGCATTATGGCGCTTATTTCTCTTCGTCAATTGCTCGACCATGCTGCTGAGAATAGCTATGGCATGCCAGCATTTAATGTCAATAACCTAGAGCAGATCCAAGCGATCATGCAAGCGGCTGACGAATGCGACAGCCCGGTAATCTTGCAAGGTTCAGCTGGTGCGCGTAAGTATGCAGGTGAAGCATTCCTGCGTCACCTCGTGGAAGCGGCCTGCGAAACCTATCCGCACATCCCGGTGGTTATGCACCAAGACCACGGTTCTGATCCGGGCGTATGTGTGCGTGCGATTCAGTCTGGCTTTTCATCTGTCATGATGGATGGCTCGCTGATGCCCGACATGAAAACCCCGTCTGACTACGACTATAACGTCAACGTAACCGCTAAAGTAGTGGAAATGGCACACGCTTGTGGTGTTTCAGTTGAAGGCGAGCTCGGCTGCTTAGGTTCACTGGAAACCGGTGAGATGGGCGAAGAAGACGGCCACGGCGCGGAGGGCAAGCTGGACGTAGACAAGCTTCTGACCGACCCGGAAGAGGCAGCTGACTTCGTTAAGAAAACCGATTGTGATGCCTTGGCTGTAGCTATCGGTACCTCTCATGGTGCATACAAGTTCACTCAGAAGCCGACTGGCGACGTACTGCGTATTGACCGCATTCGCGAAATCAACGCACGCCTGCCGGATACGCACCTAGTCATGCACGGCTCTTCTTCTGTACCACAAGAATGGCTGGAAATAATTAACAACTACGGTGGCGATATGGGCCAGACCTATGGTGTGCCGGTTGAAGAGATCGTAGAGGGCATCAAATACGGTGTGCGCAAAGTTAATATCGACACCGACCTGCGTTTGGCCTCAACTGGTGCCATTCGTAAGCACCTTGCCGAAAACAAATCCAACTTCGATCCGCGCAAATTCCTGAAAGAAGCCACTGCTGGCATGAAAGCGATTTGTAAAGCACGCTTCGAAGCATTTGGTTCTGCTGGTCAGGCTTCCAAAATCCGCCCGATCTCCTTGGAAGAAATGTACAAGCGTTATGAATCAGGCAGCCTGAAGCAAAATGTTCGCTAAAAGAGCGATTTAGATGAGCGTCATACCCCGCCTAGTGCGGGGTTTTTTGTGTGCTTTTATCAGTCGCCCGATCATCGATTATACCGCTGAACTTCGAGGTGATTTGTGTGCTTCAAGAAAAGCTAGCTTGCGTGATGGCCGGAGTCGAGCTTGATGATCGCTTGATTGATTAACGGGCAGTCGATTAGATAATCCAGCGTCTGTCCGACCACGCTTGGTCCGGGTTCGAACGGCAATAGCCGCTCGGCTAAGCGTTGCTTACGGTATTCGTCGCTATCGTGCGGGTGAAACATCAACAACCCGGGGGCGATGGCGTTGATCCGGGTATGCGGCTGATATTTCAGTGCCAACGAGCGGATTGCTCCTTCTACCGCTGCTTTAGAGGCGCTGTAGTGAATATGATCCGGGTCGCCACGGCTGATATGGGCATCGGTTAAAAACACCACCATGCGGCTGGCATGGCCGTTTGCCTGTGGGAGGACGGGCAGGTGTTGATTCAGTGCTTCGGTGAGCTCTAGGGGATTTTGTACATGAATTCGATACATCATCAGCGGCTTGCTGGCATCAGCGGCACAGGCGGCATCATCGAACCAAAGTGAAGCGTTATGTACCAGCACATCAACATCAGCGGTGTGCTGGGCTATTTCTTCGGCCGTCGCTTGACCGGCACCCGGTTCGGTCAAATCGGCTTTGACTGCAATTAGCCCCCGCGCCATTAGTTCACGCAGGGTGTGGTTCTCACGTCGGTGGGTGCCAATCACCTTCCAGCCTTTATCGAGATAGTGTCCGGCAAGCCAAGCACCAACCCGACGGGTGATGCCGGTAATAACGATGCAGGGCTGCGTCATTAGCGGCCAATCCCCGTCTGGCTGATTAATTGCAAAAACTCACTGCGGGTGGCAGGGTTTTCCCGAAATAACCCCGTCATCCGTGAGGTGATGGTTTCGGATTCGACTTTCTCCACCCCGCGCATAGCCATGCACATATGCTCGGCGCGAATCTGAACCCCAACGCCGAGGGCATTGGTAGCCTGTTCGACTGCTTCGGCAATCTGCTGGGTCATGTTTTCTTGAATCTGTAAGCGCCGGGCATATAGCTCAACAATTCGGGCTAGTTTGGATAGGCCCAGCACCTTCCCATTGGGAATATAGCCAATATCGACATAGCCGATAATAGGCAGCATGTGGTGCTCACAGAGGCTGTAGAACTCGATGTTACGCACCACGACCATCTCATCGTTGTCGGATTCAAACAATGCCGTGCCAACTGTTTCCTGCAATGAGCCGCTC
>DRZW01000035.1 GCA_011380105.1 Halothiobacillaceae bacterium | reverse complement strand
GGCCAATGGGTCGGCATCGAGCTGAGCGCGGACAACCACCGACAGCTCTACATCCCCCCCGGTTTCGCCCACGGCTTCTGCGTGACCAGTGATTCGGCCCTGTTCGCTTACAAATGTACTGATACCTACAACCCCAGCGCCGAGTTCAGCGTGCTTTGGAACGACTCCGATATCGGCATCGAATGGCCAATCGATAACCCGGAATTGTCCGCCAAAGACCAGGCCGCCCTACCCCTGTCACAAATCGACCCCATGCGGCTCCCCGCATACTTGGCAAGCTAGATGTCGCATAGATACCTTGTCCGCAACGAGCTGATTTTCTCAAGGTCATATCGAACACCCCATGAACAAACCCCGTATTCTAATCATCGGCCAAAACGGCCAGGTCGCCTGGGAGCTGCAACGCAGCCTGGCCACCCTCGGCGAACTGCATATCGCCTCACGTGATAGCAATACCCTCTTCGTCGACCTGGCACAACCAGACAGTATCCACCCGCTGATCCAGCAGCTCCGGCCACACTGGATCATCAATGCTGCTGCCTATACTGCCGTGGACAAGGCCGAGTCTGAGGCCAAACTGGCCATGACCATCAACGGTGACGCCCCTACGGCACTGGCCGCAGCGGCCAAAGACGTCGATGCCCTCCTGGTGCATTACTCCACCAACCATGTATTTGATGGTACAGCCGATCACCCCTACCGGGAGACGGATGCCACCAACCCGCAGAGCGTCTACGGACGCAGCAAGCTGGCTGGCGAAGAGGGTATCCGGCGCAGTGGTTGTGCGCATCTGATCCTACGCACCAGCTGGGTCTATGGCGCACGCGGTCACAACTTCCTGCGTACTATGTGCCGCATGGCTCGCGAGTACGAAACCCTGCGGATCGTCGCCGACCAATTCGGCGCACCGACCTGGTCCAGAAACATTGCCGAGGCCACAAGCCAAATCCTGGTCCAACTGGGCACCAGGCAGCAGGATTGGGCAGCCGCAACCGGCACCTATCATCTTAGTAGCACCGGTCAGACCAGCTGGTATGAGTTTGCCTCGTGCATCATTGCACACCAACGCCGGCACGAGCACATCAAGACTTTGGCCGTACAGCCGATCACTACCGAGGAATATCCACTTCCGGCGCCTCGGCCGCTATTTTCCGTGCTCGACACCCGGCGCATCGGCGAGCAGTTTGGCCTCTTTATGCCTCACTGGCGCGATGCACTGGAGCAAGTATTGACGGAATTGGAAACTAGCTCGCAATAACGCGCTCTCCAGTTCAATATCGAGAACGGCAGATTAACAAATGGAAAACACCCTACTTATCACTGGTGGCGCCGGATTCATCGGCTCGGCCCTGATTCGTCACCTAATTGCCAACACCGACTATCGAGTCGTCAATATCGACTGCCTAACCTATGCAGGTAACCTCGAATCTCTAACCGAAGTGAACGACTCGCCGCGCTACCACTTTGAACAGGTCGACATTCGGGATCGTGGTGCCTTGGACCGTCTTTTCGCCAAATATCGCCCTCGCGGCGTTATCCATTTGGCGGCCGAGTCGCATGTGGATCGCTCCATCGACAGTCCTGCAGAATTCATCAGCACCAATATCCTTGGCAGCTACAACCTGTTGGAATCAGCACGACATTACTGGGCCGCTCTGGCGGGGGACGATCAAGTTAACTTCCGGTTTCACCACGTCTCCACCGACGAGGTTTACGGCACTCTGGGCGATACCGGTCTGTTCACTGAAGAAACCGCCTACGCTCCCAACTCGCCCTACTCGGCCAGCAAGGCGTCATCAGATCACTTGGTGCGCGCCTGGTATCACACCTATGGGCTGCCGGTTCTTACGAGCAACTGCTCCAACAACTATGGACCTTATCAATTCCCCGAAAAACTGATCCCGTTAATGATCCTCAATGCCCTCGAAGGCAAGCCCTTACCTGTCTACGGCAATGGCCAGCAGATACGCGACTGGCTGTACGTGGAAGATCATGCTCGTGCCCTGATCCGTGTGTTTGAGCAAGGCCGGCTGGGCGAAACCTACAATATCGGCGGCCATAACGAACAGAAGAACATTGATGTGGTTCACAGGCTCTGCGACTTGCTGGAAACCCTCGTGCCGGAAAAGCCGGTCGGCGTGACTCAGTATCGCAACCTGATAACCTTCGTCGATGACCGGCCCGGCCATGACCAGCGTTATGCCATCGATGCCAGCAAGATACAGCGAGAACTAAATTGGGTGCCGGAAGAGACCTTCGAAACGGGACTAAAGAAAACCGTCCAATGGTACCTGGATAACAAGCAATGGTGGCAACGAATCCGAACTGGCAGCTACCGTGGGGAACGACTAGGAAAAGGGACTCCAACCCGATAACACGAACAACTCCGAAAAGCGTCATAATGGGCTCCATCCAAAATCCGCGAGCAGCGCTGGACTTCGGGGACGCAGCACGAGAATCGGACGGCTTTCCCGGGTTCCGCGCGGCTGCATCCGGATACAAAGCGACCGGTCTTAGGCCAGATACAGCTTTGCCGCATCCAGCAGTTGGAAGATCAAGAGAGCCTCTCAACCTGCCGCCAATCGCTGCAACTGTTCAAGCGATTTGACATACATAGCCGATCGCAAGTCAGGATCATGGGCCAAGGCCTGTACCGCACGAACCCACTCATCCGGATCGCCCCCGACCAACCGCCCTGTCACTCCGTCCTGAACCATATCGGCACACAAGCTGTTGCTGGAATAAACGCCCACTGCCCCGCAATGCGTGATATCAAAGAACTTGGTACAGGAACGTCCCCGGTTAAAAGCGGTATTTAAGAAGGGCGCCAAGCCAATATCCCGGCCCGGCGTGGCCAAAAAGGCCTGATAGGCGTGCCACTGCATGGGATGAACAACAGTCACGCGGGGAAGATTGCGGTACAGTCCATAAACCCTCTTGCCCCCGACAATCTCGAAGCTCATGGATTCCTCCGCTCGCAGAAGCTCCTCCACGATCGGATATAGCCATTTAATTTCCGCCCAATGCGACGCAGTGCCGTGATAAAACACACGGCAGCCCACCGTCGCTTCATACACTGGCAGAGGCAGCACCAACTTGGGTCGCCAGCTGCCGTATTTCTGTTGCAAGTATGGCGTCGAAACCCACAGCTCCGCCCGCTGTTTTTGCAGCCAACCGCGTCGAAATGACGACAAACGTGCCAGCTTGTAGCGATAACGCCAAGGCAAACCCACCGAGGCACGGACATCCAGCACATCGTCATCCATGAAAAACACCAGCTTTTGCAGCCGATGCCGTACGGACTCCACAAGCCGCAGCCACTGCTTGGGCACGTAACGCACGAACAGGACAACCGCGCCATCAAGCGCCTCGGAAGAGGGCAAGCAGTCAAAGCCGCAGCGAACCACCTTAGCCCCGCTGGCGCGTAACGCCGGCAACACAAAAAAATCGGTGGAGGGGTTGGGCCGCTCATCCACGACAAACGCTCGAGGAGCTGTATCATACATCGACACGCCCCTCCTCGCGCTGCAGCTCAACCCAACGACTCATGAAAACCAACACCATGGCTTGCGCACCAACGGGGCCGGACTGAGCGAAAAATCCGGCCGCACATAGCTCAAGTTAGGGTTATAGAAAGGGTCATGCCGCATCACATGCGCCCAACGACTACGCATGTAGGCCACCTCACGCTGGGCACGGGCTTTGCTCTCCGGACTTTCATCCTTGCCACGGGATACCGATTCATGGTGATAAAGCTCGGCGAAGGGTGTAAATATCACCCGCAGCCCCTTTTCCCGAACCCTTAAACAATAATCTACATCATTGAAAGCGACGGCCAGATTCTTTTCGTCCAGCCCACCCAACGATTGGTACAGCTCGCGCGGGGTCAACAGGCAGGCAGCCGTGACCGCCGACAAGTCCTGTGCTAGCACCGCCCGATCCATATAACCCGGCTCATCTCTCGCCAGCGGCCCATGCAGATGGTGCGCACAGCCTCCCGACCCCACCACGTCACCTGCGTGCTGCAGCCGGCCATCCGAAAAATATAGCTTGGCACCCACCACGCCAATACCCGGTTGCATCAGGCGCGCTACCATCTCATCCAGCCAGTCTGGGGTAATCACCTCGGTATCGTTGTTGAGCAAGCAAATTAGCTCGCCACGCGCATGTTGCACAGCAAAGTTATTGATAGCTGAAAAATTAAATGGCTTGGCATACCGAAGTACACGAATCTGTCCGCTACGTTCATGCTGGGCCATGAAATCCAGCACCGCCGGATCCTTGCTGTCGTTGTCGACAACCAGAATTTCGAACTGCGGGTAGCGCGTCTTGCCTAGCAAGCTCTCCACACAAGGCTGCAGTAGATCGAGCCGATCCCGCGTCGGGATAATGATACTCACCAGCGGCGGTGAAATGGGTTTAGGGTAGTGAATCCGCAAATGCCCAGAAGCGGTCCTGCTCACATCAGCAAAGACACCTCGATCACGCAAATGCGTACGCAATGCCTCCAAATCAGGCACATAGGCGTTAACTGAATCCGGCTGATGCCATAGCACCGCCGGCACATGGCGCACCCGACTCGCCGGCAAGTCCACCATCAGCTGTAGCAGCAACGCATATCCCGCAGCTGGTGTGTATTCGCGCCCTACCCGGTCAGTGCGAAAAGCGAAAACTGCCCCGGGATACCCCGTGGTCAATGCCAACTCCTCGGACCAGTCCGGCTTGAACTGCGGATTGTGTCGATAACCCTTGGCATCGAGATAATCATGGTCACTGTACAGCAGCTCCGTTTCCGGATGCATTCGCAACTCATGCGCGATCCAAAACATTGCCATGGGCGCAAGCTCGCAACCGGCTTTCACCCATACCGTCCAATCGGGCACCTCGCGATCCGAGGAATAATCGGAAGCCTTCTGTGACTGCGCGGGTATGAATGCCCCGTCCTGATCTAGAAGCCAAGTCTCACAAGAGACGCCGACCTGTGCAGCGAGACTGTCCAAAGTCCGTTGCACCAGCATCTCGGATGCGCCGCTTACATCGAGAATAACACGCATGCGCCGCGCAAAAGACTGCAACCGCCAACTCTTCAGCCTAACCTGCCAGCGATCGCGCCACGTGAATTGTTCAAAACGGTCTAGCCATTTCGAATAACTCAAACTGGGAGCATAGGCTAGAAATGTACCTGCTAGTCGGTAGGCGTGGGTCAGTGAGAAGACAGGGGTCCACAAAAACAACCCCGCCTGACGTCTACGAGCCGAAGGCGTTCGCCAGAACGTACCCAACACCCGTCGCCACATGAGATGCCAGCGATCCCATCTACCAACACGCCTAATCCGGACGGAGCTCAAACTGAATGAGCCAGAAGACACCAAAGGCCGCAAGGCGATCCGTGTTACCCCTTCCGGTAGCTGGATCAGTTCCAAAATGCGCCCTTTGGACGTAGCCGGCAGCGAGAATAACCGCTGACCATCCGTGGTTGTCACCACCAGATAAGCAGATGCTCCTCCTCTATCCATGACCAACGAGGCGGACAGCAGCACCCATCCCGCCTCCAACTTCGCGGGATCGATAACCAAAGTCAATTCAGGATCAGCACTCTCAGCAAACCACACATCATTGGCATTGTGACGAGCAACCCCACCTTGGCACTCAAACGTCGTAACTTCAAACCAGTCCCTGTCTGCGCAGCCAGGCAAGCTCAAGCCTCTCCACCTTGTTGAACGGCCCATTCCGATGCCCATCGCGCGATTCCCAAGCGCTCGAGCGTTTCCTTATCCGCCGGCACACAGAGCTTCTGCGTGTCGCGCCAATCTTCTGCCGACATTTGTTGCGCTTTCTTTTGCATGGTTTCCGCCAAGTTAAAGTTTAACCCCGGAACACGAACCATGAACCGGGCATTGGTTTGTGCCACCAAAAAATCCGGCCGAACTGCCAAGAAAAACTCTTGATCGACATTGCCCGCACTATGCACGAACACCAGTCTTTTGAAAGCGCGAGTCAGGTAATTAAACAGCGAATAACTGGAGGACGATCCAAATAACAGGCAGGTCCCCTCATGAACGGCGGCGGCATTCTCAATGACCACAAGCCGTCCGAAGTTCGGCAGTCCATTATCATAGACGCGCAACTTGGTATATCTGTAGGAGACTAGGAACTCCACAGATGCCGTTTCCGGTGGGCTCAGCTTGCTGCCCAGATCCCCGGCCACCATTCGTGATTTGTAGCGATCACCCTCAAAAGCACCTGCTATCTGCTCGCGTGGCAATCCTAGGGCTTTCACCAAGGCCAGACTCGCTATCATGGCGCCACGATGCGTCCAATGCGTATCGGTCGGATAGAACGCCGCCTCCCCAAGGGGCTGAAGATCTGCAGTGGGATCCAGCAAGACCTCTGCCTCGGGAAGCGCCTTTACCTGATCGAGCAAGGTCCGGTTGCCTGCCGGCAAGGGATGAAACTGCGGCAAAAGACGCTCTTTGGCCGGTGCGACCAAAAAACGACAGGGGATCTGCTTCTCACTACCCAGCCTAGCGAACGCCGTAAGGTAATCCGACCACGCACTCAGCCCAGCATGTGACAACCGTAAACGTCCCGTATACTGGTCCACACTGAAATTGGTGTCGTTATCAAGGAAAAGCCACGATCCTCGCCCCCTCAACACCTGCATAGGTTGCTGCGGTGCCTCTACTTCCGGGGCGATTTCAACAGTGGTCAACAGGCGCCGGTGCGTACCGTGCTCCAGCCACAATCGGAACCGGCGTATCGCATGCGG
>DRZW01000033.1 GCA_011380105.1 Halothiobacillaceae bacterium | reverse complement strand
GTTGTACTTAAATAAAATTTTTATGGGGCAACGTGCTTACGGTGTAAAAGCAGCCGCTCAGGTTTATTTCAATAAATCCCTTGAAGAGATCACCATTGCTGAAGCTGCGATGTTGGCGGCTTTGCCGAAGGCACCGTCAACCGTTAATCCCGTCCGCAATCCTGATCGTGCTATTGCTCGGCGCACCTATGTGCTAAACCGTATGCTGGATTTGGGCATGATTACCCGCCAGGAATTTGATCAAGCTGTTAATGAAAGCCTTCCTGGGCGAATTTTTGGCCGCTCAGATATTGAAACCCATGCGCCTTATGTCGCCGAAATGGTGCGCGCAGAGATGGTCGAGCGGTTTGGAGATGAGGCCTATACCATGGGGTTAGATGTCTACACCACCATTGACCCATTAGCGCAATCGGCGGCTCGTAGCGCCTTGCGCAATAACCTCATCGCTTATGATCAGCGTCATGGTTATCGGGGTCCGGAGGATGATTTCAGTGCCTATTTAAATCAGCCGGATGTTTTGGAAGAGCGATTAGCAGCTCGACCTACGGTGGGTGGGCTGCTACCAGCGGTTGTGCTTTCGGTGGATGAAACCGCCCGACTACTGGTAAAGGATATAGGCGAATTGACATTAACGCTGGATGACGTGGCCTGGGCTTGTCCCTACCTTACCGTCGACTCCTGCGGCCCGAAGCCTACCGCAGTGGCAGATGTGCTTACAGAAGGGGATCTGGTACGCATTAAGCCGCCAGAGGATGCTGAAAGTCGGCCTGAGTTTGTCCAAATACCAGCAGCGACTGCAGCATTTGTGGCGCTGGATTCCAACACCGGCGGTATTCGCGCGTTGGTTGGCGGCTTTGATTTCTTTAATGACAGCCAGTTTAACAACGTAACCCAAGCTGTGCGACAGTCCGGTTCGAGCTTTAAGCCTTTTTTGTATTCTGCTGCGTTAAAAGCGGGTTATAGCTGGAATAGCCTGCTTAATGACTCACCGGTGATCGTCAAAGACGGGGTTCGTCAAGGCGTGGATTGGCGACCGCAGAATTATGGCCGTGAATTTGGCGGGATGCGTACATTGCGTGACTCCTTTCAACGTTCGGTGAACCTGATTTCCATACGCCTGATTGAAGCATTGGGTGCTGAGTCTGTGCGTGAATTCGTCGGTGAATTTGGTTTGCCTGTGGAGCGCTGGGATGCCACCCCCTCGATGGCATTGGGTAGTTACACGCAAACACCGCTGGAGCTCACTGCAGGGTATGCCGTGTTCGCGAATGGTGGTTATCGGGTAACGCCATACTTTATTACCGAGATAGAAAGTCCGAATCACGGATCGCTATATTCACATCCTGCTGTTCTGCAGTGTCAAGATTGCCCCACAGATACAATTGATCCCAGCATAGCGCCCGCTATCATTAGCGAACAAAATGCGTTTTTGATGCGCTCGGGTTTGCGCGGCGTGGTTCGGGCGGGTACGGGTGCTCTTGCGTCCCGTGAACTCGATCGACGGGACATTGGCGGGAAAACCGGCACTACCAATGCTCAGCGAGATGCCTGGTTTGCCGGTTTCGGCCCTGGGGTAACGGCGACCGCTTGGGTGGGCTTTACCGACAACAGTGAACTTGGGCGACGCGAAACCGGTGCGCGAGCCGCACTGCCGATTTGGATTGATTTTATGCGTCAAGTACTCCCCCCCGAATCTGAGCAAACAGCAGACGAGCCACCACAAGGCATCGTCTCGGTTCTAATTGATCGAAAAACCGGTGAAGCTGTTGAGCCTGGTACGCCCGGCGCGATCATCGAGTACTTCGATAGCACCAACCCGGCTGTCACTATTCCTAGCATTGAGCAGCGCCGCTCGGGTAGCGGTACTGAAGTGATTGATGAGCTATTCTGAGTAGCTATTAGCAAAAAACCTGATCTGACTTTGAACTGGCCATTGATTTCATATTCGGTTTTGAGGTCGCCGTTGGTGAGTGTTTTCTAAAGCCATCATGGCTTTACTAACCAAATTCAAATCAGCTTTTTTGTCTGCACAGTCAATTAGTTGTCCGCGCTATCAGCCGCGCGATTCATTAACAAAATTGCTATTTCCCAAAGGATTAAATTATGGGCCCGTTAAGCGTTGAGGTGGTTCGTATCGCTGCACAGATGTTGGCGCAAAGCCCCGGAGGCAACCGGGAACGGATACTAAAAAAAGCGGCTCACCAGTGTGGTCAACAGCCCGACAACCGGCTTTTATCCCAAGATTTAGAGCGGTTGGAAAAAGCACTAGCGCAGTATCACCTAACCTTTAATCCCGATCAGCAAAAAGCGGCGATAGCCGCTTGTGATGCAGCATTGCAGGCGATGGATTTCTTTGAGTCTTATCGGCCCATGGCGGTAGGTGCAGTAATAACCGGCACGATCAACCAAAATGAGTTGATTCAGCTGCACCTGTTTGCCGACACGCCTGAGTTGGTGATTGAGCAGTTGCTGAAACACAAAATTCCCTTCGAAGAGGATGAGCGGCAATTCGTGCGTGCAGACAGTCGACAGATTCGTGTGCCGTTATTTCGCTTTATTGCCGATGATTGGCCATTTGAGCTAGCGGTTTTTCAGCCTGACGAAATTCGCCAGCCGCCTTTGCAGCACAATCGTCCAATAAAACGGATGAATCAGAACCAGTTACAACGCCACCTGCAAGCGCTTAAAGACGAAAAAGCCATCTCCAAGGAGCATGATCACGGTTGAACAGGGCTCTTAGGCTGTGGGCGGTCAGATAACCACCACCGAGCAGCTTAACGTTTTATTCAAACCAGTGCCCTTGGCGGCGCTATTTATGGGAAAAAGATGGTCTAGTGCCGGATTGCCAAAGAATGGTTGGAAAAGCCCCGTTTGTCGCGGTTGCCACCGGCGGTGCGCCGGTGGTCTGTGATTACCGCCGATGTGATTTGCCCAGTTCGTTATCATCATGTTCAACTACCGCGGTGCGGGGTGTAAATCGACATTAAGCGCATTTATTTTCGATGTGCCAGTAGCGATATTCGGGCTCGATTATGGTCCGCTGGGGTTGAAGATGCGCCTGATCCCAAACACTGATTCGTGAATTAAAGGCCGATGAGTCATGATCCCGAGCAAGGGTTTTAACCGCTGTGCTGTTAAAATGTCAGGTTAGTTTTTACTTCGGAGATGAAATTCCATGAAAGCACCTGAGCTTTTATCGCCAGCCGGTACGCTTAAATCAATGCGTTATGCGTTTGCCTATGGTGCCGATGCAGTATATGCCGGTTTGCCGCGCTACAGTCTGCGGGTGCGCAATAATGACTTTCTCGAAGAAAATCTGCGTATTGGTATCGAAGAGGCGCATGCAGCAGGCAAGCAGTTTTTTGTCACGGTCAACCTCTCGCCGCACAACAGTAAATTAAAAACCTTTATTCGGGATATCACCCCCATCGTCGAGATGAACCCCGATGCCTTTATTATGGCCGACCCTGGGCTGATAATGATGGTGCGCGAGGCGTTTCCGGAAATGCCCATTCACCTGTCTGTGCAGGCAAATACCGTCAACTGGGCGACGGTTAAATTCTGGGAGTCGGTGGGTATAAGCCGTGTGATTCTCTCGCGAGAACTCTCGCTCGATGAGATTCGCGAAATTCGAGAACAATGTCCGAACATGGAATTGGAAGTGTTTGTTCACGGCGCGTTGTGTATTGCGTATTCCGGACGCTGTCTGCTTTCGGGTTATTTCAATCACCGTGATCCCAATCAGGGTACCTGCACCAATGCCTGCCGGTGGGAATACACTCCGCGGTCGGCGAGCGAAGATATCGCCGGTGTGGTTTATCCCGATGAAAAGCCAATCCCACTCGATGTACTAAATGCAGCAAACCCCATGCAAGCCGGTGCAATGGGCGGCCAAGAGCGTCATCCGCTGGCCGATCAAGTGTACCTGCTGGAAGAGAAAAGCCGCCCGGGTGAGCTGATGCCCATTGAGGAAGATGAGCATGGCACCTACATATTAAACTCGCGTGATCTGCGTGCCGTTGAGCATGTCCAAGCGCTGGTTGAAATTGGGGTGGACTGTTTGAAAATTGAAGGGCGTACCAAATCGCACTATTACGTCGCCCGCACCGCGCAGGTCTATCGGCGGGCGATTGATGATGCCGTGGCAGGGCGGCCATTTAACCCCGAGCTGATCTCCGAGCTGGATAATCTGGCCAACCGGGGGTATACCGATGGTTTCTACAAACGCCATCATACTCAGGCGTATCAGAATTATCTCGAAGGGGTGTCGAAAAACCGCCAACAGCAGTTTGTCGGTGAGATTATTGCTGTCGATGGTGAGTGGGCTGAAGTGGAGGTCAAAAACAAGATCAATGTCGGTGACACCGTAACCTTCCTGCTGCCCGATGGCAATCAGGTTGAAGAGGTTGCTGCGATGCAAAATCTTAACGGCGAACCGATGGATGGCGCGCCAGGTGGTGGCTACCAGGTCAGAATGCGATTACCAGAGGCAGCCCGTGCGTATGGTTCGCGGTTAAACTTCGGTTTGATAGCCCGTAATCTCTAGTCGCATCTGCTTTGTGATTTTAAGTCGCTACTTTCTCCGGGAAAGCCTACAGATCGGCGCCGCTGTTTTGGCGGTGCTGATTTTGGTCATCGGTGCCAATCTGCTGGCTCGCGCATTATCGTTGGTAGCCGAAGGCGAATTGCCCGGTGCTTTGGTGCCGACTTTGCTGTTCTTCAACTCAGTTCGGGTGCTGACCTATTTGGTGCCGGTGTCCTTGTTCTTGGGGTTGATGTTTGCCTTGGGGCGGCTGGCCCGCGATTCTGAGCTGGCCATGTTCCGAGCCAGTGGTTTTGGGATTGGTCAACAAACCAAAGCGGTAATGTTGTTAGCCGCTCCGGTTACGCTGTTAACAGCGGTGTTGTCATTATGGCTGGTGCCACTAATCGAACACCAGCGCGATGATTTATTCGAGCGCGCGCAACAGGCATACCTGACCGATCACATTCCCGTGGGGCGTTTTATTGAATCGAATGATGGCCAGTTAGTGGCGTTTGTTGGCAAAGCGACAGAAGATGGCTTTGCCCGAATCTTTTTATTTGAACATGACCCACAAAGAGATGTGATTACCGTAGAAGGTGCGCCCAACGCCCGTTTGATGGTCGAAGAGCAGGCCGATTATGCGACCTTAGAGCACGGTAGGCGGGTTGAAGTTGCCGCTGATGGACGGGTCACGCGCCTAGAGTATGATCGCCACCAGATTCTGTTACCCGGTCAGCAGCGTGATGTCAATGGCCAGCAACAATTGAAATCAAGCTTAGCACTTTGGCGGTCAGATCAGCCCCGGGATCAATCCGAACTCTTCGAGCGCCTCTCGTTTGCCTTCGCTGCTTTGGTGCTGGCTCTATTGGCGGTAGTGCTCGCACAGGCGCCGCCTCGTTCTGGCCGCTACGGGCGTTTGTTTTGGGGGATTTTGATCTACGCGTTGTATTTCAACCTGATTACCTTAACAGCCAGCTGGATTGGCGATGGCTTACTGACATTAACCTTGGGGCTGTTGCTCGCCCATGGTCTGTTTATTGGGCTTTGGCTGCTGTTATTGTTTAACGTGTTGGGTGGTTTTCCCCGGGTTAAACGCAGTTGGCAGCGCCGGGCGCTGAGGAAAGCCTATGCAGTTGATTGACCGCTATCTTCTGCGCACGGTGGTGTTGTCCGGGCTGGGTGCCTCGGTAGTATTTTTGGTGCTGATCTTTGTTTTCGGCCTGCTCGATGAGGCGAGCAAGGTAGATGCGCGTTATCGCTGGACGCATGCATTCTTGTTTGTAACCTACACCGCACCGGGTTATTTGTACGAATTTTTTCCAGTCGCCGTTCTGGTAGGTGCATTACTGGGCTTGGGTGCATTAAACGCGCACAGCGAGTTGACAGTCATGCGAGCCACCGGGCTTTCAATAATGCGTCTAGCTCGACCGGTACTGCTTGGCGGGGTTTTACTCGCACTGCTTGGTAGTTTGATGGGCGAAACCATTGGTGCCAAGGGGCAGGTCGAAGCCTCAAGCATGCGCGCCCAAAATATGGAGCGGTCGGTTAGTGTGGGTCTAGGGAGCGGTATTTGGCTGCGTAACGGCCCTTTAGTGATTAATGCAGAACGCGCCTTGGTGACTGGGGTGTTGTTCTCAGTACGCCTGATTCATTTAGACGAGCAGCATCGTCCCATCCGTATTGAAACCGCAGAGCGGGCGGTTTCTGAGGGCGGTTCGCGCTGGCGGCTAGAAAATGTTCAACAAATCAATTTGAGTGAGAATCCTCAGGACGCCATTGAGCGTCGGCATTTTTCTGAGCGAAAAGGCCAGGAATTGTTTGATCGTCAAGTGCTGGATATCGCGGTTTTAAACCCTCGCTATCTGAACATAGCCCAACTCTATGAATATGTTAGCTATCTCGAAGCCAATGATCTGGATAGCTCGGTCTATGCCACGGCCATGTACAGCCGGCTATTTCAGCCGCTATCGGTAGTGGCCATGTTATTGCTGACCCTGCCTTTTGTTTTTGTCTCCCAACGCGGTGGCAATGCCGGGCGCTGGCTGTTTATTGGCATCTTAATGGGCTTAGGCTACATGACGGCTAATCAAATTGTAACGGCCCTGACCCCGGCCTTTGGCATCCCCCCCTGGATGAGTATTGCCGCTTTACCGTTGGGTGTTATTGTGCTGGCCATAGCCGTTATGTTGCAGCTAAATCCTGCGCGGCGAAAAAATGAGTAATCAGACAATGTTCGAGCAAATGCACAGCAGTGAATTTGAGCGTCAATCTATCGGCAGCTTCACCGAAAAAGCGTATTTAAACTATGCAATGTACGTCATTCTTGACCGGGCGCTGCCACACGTCGCCGATGGTTTAAAGCCGGTTCAGCGGCGTAT
>DRZW01000200.1 GCA_011380105.1 Halothiobacillaceae bacterium | reverse complement strand
GTTATGGCACGAGTTACCATCGAAGATTGTATTGATAAAATCCCTAATCGCTTTGAATTGGTGCTAAATGCAGCCCGCAGGGCACGCCAGATTGAGCAAGGTGCCGAACCATTGGTTCCAATGGGCAAGGAAAAACCTGTCGTTATCGCACTACGTGAAATCGGTGAGGGCAAGATTGACCCCAAAAAAATTGAGCAGATTCAAAATGAGCGCAATCTTGCCCAATCGCAGGTCAGCGAAGCGCAAATTCGCAAAGAGTTAGCGCATTTTGCCGAGAAGGGCAAGGCTTAAATCGCTGCTGGCAATGACTGCGCCGAATCCTGATAAGCTGTTATCCCGAGCTGCTTCATCTGAATGTGCCGCTACTGTAAGTAGTGAGTGCGTCAGCTCACAGACCGATGTTTTTTTCGCGCCGCTAGCACAGCATTTGTCGGAATATTTAGATGATCAGTCCGTTGAGGATATTCGAAAGGCTTTTGAGTTCGGTGCCCATGCCCATGCTGGCCAGACCCGCAAAAGCGGTGAGCCTTATATCAGTCATCCGATTGCAGTCGCGCACATCCTAGCTGACTTGCGAATGGATAAAGACACCATTATCGCAGCGATTTTGCACGATGTGGTTGAAGATACTGAGGTAGCGCACGATCAGATTGTGAGCCTATTTGGCCAAGAGGTTGCTCACCTGGTCGATGGTGTCTCCAAGCTTGAACAAATCCACTTTAAATCCAAAGCCGAAGCCCAAGCCGCGAATTTTCGCAAGATGGTGATGGCAATGGTCGAAGACGTGCGCGTTATTCTGATCAAGCTGTCTGATCGGCTCCATAATATGCGCACTCTTGGGGTAATGCGCCCGGACAAGCGACGTCGCATTGCCCGCGAAACGCTGGATATCTACACGCCGATTGCGAATCGATTAGGCTTAAATGCGATTCGTCACGAGCTTGAGGACTTGGGTTTTGCGGCATTACATCCGACGAGATATCGGGTGATCAATGAATCTGTGCGCCGGGCACGCGGCAATCGTAAAGAAATCGTCCATGAGGTCGAGCAACGTTTTGCTAACCGTCTAGCCGAAGAGGGCGTGCAGGCTGAAGTAGCTGCTCGGGAGAAACGGTCGTATTCTATCTACCGAAAAATGGTGCAAAAACGCCTACCGTTTCGGGAGGTGTTTGATGTTTTTGCCGTTCGTATTCTGGTCGACAGGGTTGATGAGTGCTATCGCGCTTTAGGGGTGGTACATAACCTCTATAAGCCACTCCCTGGGCGCTTTAAGGACTATATCGCCATCCCCAAAGCCAACGGCTATCAGTCCCTGCACACCATCCTTTTCGGACCGCATGGCATTCCACTTGAAGTGCAGATCCGCACCGTGGAAATGCATCAGTTTGCCGAATCCGGTATTGCGGCACATTGGCTGTATAAAGCAGAAGGTGATCGGGGTGCAGCTACCCAAGCGCGCGCACGGGAATGGTTGCGCGACCTACTAGAAATCCAGCAAAAAGCGGGAAATCCTCAGGAGTTTCTGGAATCGGTTAAGGTCGATTTATTTCCCGATGAGGTTTACGTTTTTACCCCTATGGGGGAGATTATTGAACTGCCGCGTGGCGCGACTGCGATTGATTTTGCCTACGCGATTCACACTGATGTCGGTAATAGTTGTGTTGCCTGTAAGATCAACCGCCGTTTGGCCCCGGTTTCAACCCAACTTGAGAGCGGCCAGACCATCGAGGTGATCACCGCAGAGGGTGCTGAACCCAATCCCAATTGGTTATCCTTTGTGGTTACCGCCAAGGCGCGAACCAATATCCGAAACTACTTAAAACAGCTTAAGGATGCTGAGGCGATAAAGCTAGGTCGCCGGTTGTTGGATAAAGTGTTAGCAGCGGAGAATCGCAAGCTGGAAGATATTGATCGTGATCAGCTTAACGCATTATTGCGTGAATATCGTCACGATGATTTCACCGACTTATTACGCGAACTGGGGCTGGGCAACCGGATGGCCCCCATCGTTGCGCGGCTTTTAACTGCGAAACCCGAGCCGTGCGTTGAACGTGAAGGAAACTGCACGCCCCCGATGACGATTAGCGGCACCGAAGGGCTTGTCGTTACCTTTGCTAAATGCTGTCATCCTGTGCCGGGAGATAAGGTGGCTGGGTTTTTATCGAATGGGCGCGGTATTGTGGTTCACCGCCAGGGTTGCACTAATGCCCGCGATGCCGGGCACCATCCGGAACGCTGGTTACCGTTACAGTGGGATGATCAGGCCGCAGGTGATTATCAAGCTCAATTGGTGGTGCATGCCAATAATATTCGAGGAGGGCTGGCGCGGATTGCCAGCGCAGTCTCGCAGGCCGGCTCGGATATTGATGATGTCCGCTTTGATGACCGGGATGTTAACCTCACCATCATTACCATTACCGTGCGGGTTAAGGACCGCAACCATTTAGCTCGAGTAATGCGTCGGATTAAGCAAGCCAGCAATGTGGTTCGGGTAACCCGCAATTAACCTCTATTCTGAGTATTTTGATCATGCAAAAAACCATTATTCATACTGATAAAGCACCGGCTGCCATCGGCCCATACTCGCAGGCGGTCAAGGTTGATCAGACGGTTTATCTTTCCGGACAGATTGCGCTTAATCCGGTAGATAACCAATTTAAGGGCGGTGATATCCGTGAGCAGACCAAACAGGTGTTTGCCAACCTTCGGGCTGTTTGTGAAGCGGCGGGGGGATCATTGGCCGATATTGTTAAATTACAGATATATCTGACCGACTTATCGCATTTTGAAACGGTCAATGAACTGATGCGGGCAGAACTAGAAGCCCCTTATCCGGCCCGCGCTGCCATCGGTGTTAGCCAATTGCCAAAGGGCGCGCTGGTGGAAATGGATGGTGTAGCGGTTATCCGTGGTTAACAAGCCGCCGAGCATCAAAAAAGCCCGCCTGAGTTTTTTTCAGGCGGGCGTTTTGCGTCAATAATAGTGGTTTATTTGAAGTTATAGACCAAATTTATTGATGTGAAGGTGTCGGTCTTTTTGGTGCCAGTTGGCACACTGGTGTTGTGCTGAACCGTGTAGGATAGTTTCATGGCCAATGTATCAGTCAGTGAAGCGCTGATACCGGTAATGGATTCAACTTCGGTGTTATCACTACCGGTGATAACCGTTACATCCTGTTCAAACTGGGCATTGGTTGAGATCTGATATTCAAGCTCGCCTGCAAAGCGGCCGATGAAATCGGTTTCGGTATTATCATCATTATCTTTGCTATTGCGCACACCCGGACCGGCTTCAACCTTCAATGAACCCTGATCGCTCACCCAGAGTTTGCGTCCATAACCACCGGCTAGGCTGGTTTGATATTTATAACCCGAGAATTCATCGCTAATGCCGCGGATCACGCCGAAGAGATAATCTCGTTCGGTTAGTAAATAATCACTCTGAAATTCACCAAGAATGCGATTAGCAGTATCTTCGCCGTCTTCACGGGCGTAGAAAAAATCGAGCCGGAACCGATTATCCCAGCGATTTTTTTCATAGCCCAGCTTTAAACGGGCGTTGGTGCTGGCAGTATCGCTGTTACCGGTGGTCAGAGAGGCACCTGCCTCAGCACTGCCTCGCCAGGGGTTTTCATCCGCTAAAAGCGGGGTGGAGATCAGCATTGCTGCTGTGGTGGCGCTAATAATCAGTTTTTTCTGCATTAAAAACCTCAGCATATTGTTAAAAATTGGATGTTTAGACTAGCAGATTTTGCAGGCTGATATTCTAGCTAAGCTTGTTGCCGCCTTTGCAATCAGGGCTGGCAGGGGCGCGTTGTTCGCGTTTAAGCCATTCCTCCGGCGTGTAGGTGTGCAGTGAAAGGGCGTGTAAGCCTTCTCTAAAAGCCGGTTTGAGCGGGTCTTGCGTCATTCGGTGGCGGGCAATGAGCATTTTACCTTCAAAGGCGCGGCTAACCACCACGATCCGGAAATGGGTCTCGCTGTTATTGCCGGCATGCTGGTGAGATTGATCTTCAACCTCCAAATGAGTAGGTGCCAGTGTTGCCGTTAGAGTCTCTTCTATCCAGTTTTTGCGTTTCATGCGCGTATCTTACAACAAACGGGTGCCTAATAATGGCGCGACCTCAGAGGCGGGTGATGGACGGCCAATTAAATAACCCTGAAATAGATCACAGCCTAGTGCATCGAGCATATCGCGCTGCTCTAAAGTTTCAACGCCCTCAGCGATAATCTGCAATGACAGTGCTTTGCCCATGGCTATAATAGCCCGGACAATCTCCAGGTCGTGTTTATCATGTAGTAGATCACGGACAAAGCTCTGGTCAATCTTTAAGCGGTCAAACGGGAAACGCTTGAGATAAGAAAGCGATGAGTAGCCGGTACCAAAATCGTCCAAGGCCAATTTTACCCCAAGCTCTTTAATTGCCCGAAGAACCCGTTCGGCTTTATCCGGTTCGGTTACCAGTGCCGATTCAGTCAATTCCAACTCGATTTGTTCCGGGTTGACACCTGTCTCGATGATAATGCGCTGTACACATTTATAAAAGCAGGGCGCATGCAACTGAATACTGGATATATTCACCGAAACATTAATCTGGTCTTGAAGTTGTTGTTGCCACTGAACTGCCTGCTCAGCAGCTTTGCGGAGTACAAATTCGCCCACCTCAATGATCAGGCCTGATTGCTCGAGCAGCGGAATAAACACGTTTGGCCCTACTCTGAGTTCCGCTTTCGCCGGATTAAAGCGTAGTAACGCCTCTACACCACTAATATCCAGCCCCTGGGCATCTTGCTGGATTTGATAAACCAATTGGAATGCCTGGTCTGACAGCCCAGTTTTCAGCGCATCGAGTAGTTCAAGATGTTGGTTTTGTTGGCGATTGTGTCCCGGATCAAAATAACGAATAGACCCGCTTTGCTCATTTCTGGATTCGGTTAAGGCGGTTTCAGCCTGGTTAAGTAATTGGCCAATGTTTTCACTATGCTGTGGGAATAGCGCAATACCAGCACGTAAAGTGACTATCAGTGGAGTCTTATCGCAAGTGATGGGCTTGTGGGTGAGTTCGTTTAAGAATTGCTCGATTTGGGCAAGGTTGGCGAGTTCCTCTTGCGGGGCTAACACGGCAAACTCAGCGCCCTTTAGGTGTGCGCTCATCCAGTGATCGGGCAACTGCTTGTTGAGCCTATATGCTAATCCCCGGATGAGTAGGTCGCCGATTCGATGACCGTGGCGATCATTAATAAATCGAAAAGATCGGATATTTAGCACCAACAGAATTAATGGCTGCTCCTGTTTGAGCACAAGCCCGCCATAATGCTGTAATCCCGCCCGACTAAACAAGCCGCCGGTAGCGAAATAGTGCTGTGATTCATTACTGTTGACATCGAGTCGCTCAAAGATAAATAAATGATATGGTTGGGTTTGATCGGGATTAGTTAATTTCTGGTAGCGCTGGAAAAGTTCATGACTCTGGTTTTGGGTTTTCAGGCGGATCCGCCGACTGCGGCGCTCTTTGATCAGGGTTTGTATTTGAGCATCGAGCTCGATGGGCGCTTTTTCTGGTTGCTGTTCCGCTGGGCTTTGCTTGATGATGGTCTGAGCAACTTGGTTAGCAAACACGCATTGGCCGTGGTCATCGGTGACGATCAAAATATTTTCGCATTGATCGAGCGTTTGCTGCAGTAGCCGCTGGAGGGTGGGATTATCTGTATGCATTACTATAATGCGGACAAATATTGGCAAAAGCGCTAAGTTGGCCTTGTATCTTTACCACGGTGGTATCTGGAACCTTATTGTTATTATCTATCGAAATTGACGCCTAGTGCGTCAATTGGCTTTAATTCATCCAACCGTCAGAGCAGATCCGGTTTATTTTGCGGATCAGCTGGACCTAAGCGGGTAAAACCAATCTGCTCAAGTTTACGCTCGGCAAGATTAACGGCAAAAGCTAACGCCGCACGGTGGTCCATTTGTTGCAATCGGGCATGAATAAATCCGGCAATAAGCGTGTCACCGGCACCGACGCTGTCAATAACATCCAGCTTACGACTAGGTGGCCGATGTTGCAACGGCTCTTTGTTTTGTGAAAAAAAGCCAAACGCACCCTGATTACCCCAACCGAGCACCAATTGAGCCTGTGGTGCCCACTGATGGGCTTGTTCGAGAAATGCCCGTGGGTCAGAAAAACCCCGTTGCTGAGCAAAGTGCTTGGAGAAGAAGATAATATCGGGAATGCCCCAGACCTGATCGAGTAAATCGCGATCCTTCTCCACCTCTAATGACACCGGCTGATCGCGCACCACCTCCCGGGCTAACGCGAGCATACTTTTGGTTTCTTCCATGGCGCGGGCTTCAAAATGAATCCAGTCGAACTGAGCGAGTTTATGCTCGGCTTTCAAAAACGTAGGTAAATCGTATTCTGGTAATTCACGATAATGAACAATGGTGCGCGCACCGGTTTCCCGGTCTAAGATGATATGAGAGGTTGGGGTGTGGCCTTGTTTGGGGCGTTTTAAATAATCCAGACCAATATCGGCAGCCTGTAGTCCTTCTATAATGCGCTCGCCGTCTGTATCCACGCCGACACTGGCCCCTAACTGGCATTGATGATCAAATTGACGCAGTACCGTTAAGGTGTTGGCGACATTACCGCCCACCCGGACGCGTTGTGTTAAGGCGCGTTGTTCGCTGTCACGTACAGGATAATGCTGTACTTCGTTGATGATATCGAGGGTGACATTACCAATACCAAAAATGTTTGCCATAGCAGTAAATGACAGGAATCGTTTATGAACGCCGATGGGCTCGGGGGCAGACAAAAGTTTCGACCGACCATACGTCTGCCTGGGCGTTCAGCAGCAGACAGCCCGGCCCGACGATCGCTCTGATTCTACCAGCCGCGCCGGGGTTTAGCACCCAAGGTATTTGGCTTTGATCTATAACGCGTCGGTGGGTATGACCGTAGACAATCGCCCGTGCCTCAGGGTGGCGC
>DRZW01000199.1 GCA_011380105.1 Halothiobacillaceae bacterium | reverse complement strand
CGATCAGGTTGCCTATCAACCGGGTGATGTGTTTTTGTTTGGCCCGGAAACCCGTGGCCTGCCTGATTCTGTTTTGTCACAGATCCCGGCACAACAGCAGTTATTTCTGCCGATGCAGGCGCATTCGCGCAGCCTGAATTTAGCCAATACCGTGTCCGTTGCGGTTTACGAGGCTTGGCGGCAGCATGATTTTATTCGAGGTGGGCATGCTTAATTGGCCTGAGGCGGCCGGGCCGATCGGCTATATTCACTCACCTTTTGATGAGCTTTTCGGTATTCCACGCCAGTCCGGTTTGGCGGCGGCTGCACAGGGGTATTTAGAGCCAATCGCACCATGGGATGACCCCGCCGCCTGGCAGGGGATTGAGGCCTTCTCGCATCTATGGCTAATCTGGCAATTTCATGCCAAAGCCCCGATGCAGGCTGGTAAATCCAAGCAGGTGCGCCCGCCTAGGCTTGGGGGTAATCAGCGGGTCGGGGTGTTTGCCAGCCGCGCACCCATACGCCCCAATCCGATTGGCCTCTCGCTGGTCAGGCTGGAGGGTGTACAGTATCACCAGACCGGCGGGGCTAAGCGGGTGAAGTTAAAACTTAGCGGGCTGGATCTACGTGATGGCACCCCGGTTTTGGATGTTAAACCTTATATTCCCTATGCCGATTGCCCGGCCGACAGCGAGGCGGGTTGGGCGGCACAACCACCGGAGAGAATGCCGGTGGTTTTTGCAGCCGCACTTGAGCAACACCCGGCGCTGGATGAAGCGTTTAAGGCGTTAATTGTCCAGACCTTATCGCTAAACCCAACGCCAGCCTATCATCAGGATACCGAACGCCGGTATGGGGTTTGCCTGCAAGGCTGGGATGTGCAGTTTTATTGCCGGGCGGATTGTATTGAAGTAACCGGGTTGGTGCAGCCATAGACAAACTTGGTATTTAAGGTTTGAGCAACAGACCTGATCTGTGGATGTTTAGTAATCTCTGTGGGCGCGCAGGTTTCTGCGCGCTTATCTAGCAAAGGCTGGTCGCTCAGAGTAACCTGAGCTCCCACGGAGTGGATATTGGCTTGCATGTAATATAACTTTGAGGTTGTGGGTGCGCAGATTCTGCGCGCATTTGCAGGCTGTGAAAGGTCGCCCAGAATCTGGGCTGCCTGGGTATTTTCAAACCAGCCGCTTGGGCTCTCGGGAAAGCAGTTCTGCCACCGCAGCCCGAGCCGGCAGGCCCTCATGTAATACCCGGTGTACCACCGAGATAATCGGTAAGTCCTGCTGATATTGCTCGGCTAAACGAACCCCTTCGGTGGCCGCACCAATGCCCTCCACTACTTGGCCGATTTGGGCAATGGCCTGATCACGCTCCACCCCTTGGGCAAGCAATAGCCCAAAACGGCGGTTGCGCGAGTGGTTATCGGTGCAGGTTAACACCAGATCGCCCAACCCGGCCAGTCCGGTAAAGGTGTGGGCATCGGCACCCATCGCCGCACCTAAGCGGCTAACTTCCGCCAAGCCCCGGGTAATTAGGGCGGCACGGGCGTTAGCGCCAAAGCCAAAACCATCACTGGTGCCGGCAGCAATCGCCAGCACGTTTTTAAGACCACCGGCTAACTCCACCCCGGTTACATCGGTTAAGCCATAACAGCGGATATGCTGATTGCGCAACCGGTTGGCGGTGGCTTCAGCCAGGGCCGGATCGGTAGAGGCCACCGCAATGGCCGAAGGTGAGCCTTGGGCGATTTCCAGTGCGAAGGTGGGCCCAGAAACCACAGCAAAAGCCACCGCCCCGAGATGATGCTCAACCAACTCGCTAACTCGACGACCGGAGCCGTGCTCAAACCCCTTAGAGCCACTGATGTAGGGAATATCGCGCGGCAAGATTGCTTGGTGTTCAGCCAGAAAGTCAGACAAGCCGGCGGTGGGCATGACCAGCCATATTTCATCGGCATCGGCAACCGCGTGTGTTACCGAGCTGGTGGCCGAGAGCAGGGCGGGTAGCCGTACTCCAGGCAGATAATAGCGATTTTCCCGCGCGTGGTTGATCTGCTCAGCTTTGAGAGGATCACGCGCCCATAACCGAACTTGGGCACCGTTGGCGGCCAGTGTGGCGGCCAGAGCGGTGCCCCAGGAGCCAGCCCCAAATACAGCAATACGGGCAAGGTTGTTGCTGTCAGGATGCGCAGACCTCATGTGGCCTACTGGGTAGGTGCTTGCTCAGCCTGCTTTTGCTGCTCGGCTAAATGCTGGTGATACAGTGCATCGAAGTTAATCGGCTGTAAAACCATCTGCGGGAAGCCGCCTTTCATGACCAAATCCGATATCGTCTCGCGGATATAGGGGAATAATAAATTCGGGCAATAAGCGCCGACGAGTTTTTGGGTTTGGGCGTCATCAAAACCGGTAATGGTAAAGATACCGGCATACTGCACTTCAGCTAGATAGATGGTTTTGTCATCAGCCGTGGCGGTGACGGTGACAGTCAGGGCAGTTTCAAAAACATCGTCATTTAGCCGGGCGGCATTATTGCCAACCTGCACATTAACTTCCGGATTCCATTCTTCGCGGGTAAAAATGCCCGGTGATTGCGGTGACTCAAAGGAGACATCCTTGAGATAAATTTTCTGTACCGCAAACTGCTGTTGCGGTTTTTCTTCAGAAGCGGCTTGGTTGTTTTGCTGCTCTTGTTCAGCCATTGTACTTTAATCCTTTTTGGAAAATAAACATTGGTTAGATTGGGTTAATTAGAACTCTCTAGCAACTTAACTAGCTCACCGCGCTCATCGAGCGCTGCGAGCTGATCATAGCCGCCGACGTGCTGGTCGTTGATAAAAATCTGCGGCACGCTGGTTTGTTTGGCGCGTTTAATCATTTCATCACGCCGACTAGCAGACAGGGCGACATTGATTGACTCAAACGCCAAACCGCGCTTTTTCAGCAAGCGTTTAGCGAGATGACAATACGGGCATAACGGGCTTTGGTAAAGCTCGATTTTCGGGGTTGACTTTGCCATTACTTTTTCTTGCTGATTGGGTATCGCTCCGCCTCCCAAGCGATAATCCCGCCAGCAAGATGCCCGACCTGCTCAAACCCGGCTTTAACCAACATCGAGGCTGCGGTGGCCGAACGGTTACCGGATCGGCAGTAGATCACAATGTCTTTATCAAGATCTTTTTTCTTAAGCTCATCGAGTTTATCGGAAAGCTTACCGAGTGGAATATGGCGCGCACCTTTAATGTGCCCGGCTCGCCATTCATCCGGTTCGCGCACATCAATTAACACCGTATTCTCGCGTCCGGTTTTGCGGGCCACTTCCGTCACGCTGAGATTGGCGTATTTTTGCAGCCGGCCGGATAGTTCGTTAGCAATTAGCAAAACGACCAAAACCAGTGCAATGCCGGATAAAATCGGGTGGCTTAGAAGAAAATCGATAAATTCCATAATGATCTGAAGGTCGAGCGAAAATGATTAACTAGCCCGGCGAACGCCAAATTTTTCCAGAATGCTCTCTAGCGGACAGAAACGGGTAAAGCCACTCTGGAAGAGATTTAAACCAACAAAGATCGTCAGCCACAGCCAGGATAACTGGCCTAGGTTAACCTGACCGGTAATATGTGCCAGAATTAGGCTTAAAATAATCATCAGGCCGGCAACAATGCGTACAATGCGATCGGTTGTCATATCAATAACTCCTATCATTTCACCATTGACAAAGGGTTTGGGCGCAGGCCATAAAATTCAAGCAGTATGCGCAAAGCTAGTTTATCAGCGTTAGCTTATTTCACCTTAGTTAAGAGCAAAAACCAGGGTTGCCCTCAAATGCAGCGGACTATCAGGTCACTGTTTAATTTACACGCGGCAGTAGATTTCCTGCATCATGCCAATTAATTTTAACGTACGGGCATCCGAAACCCGATAATAAACCCGGTTGGCGTCTTTGCGTGAGGCAAGAATGCCCTTATCGCGCAAAATGGCCAGATGCTGAGAGATATTACTCTGACTGGTGCCAACAGACTCAACAATTTCATGCACACTTAACTCATGTTCACCGAGCACGCAGAGAATTTTAAGGCGCAACGGATGCGACATCGCCTTGAGTGAGCGTGAGGCACGTTCAATATCATCCGAACGCGCCAGCAAACGCGTATTGCTGTCGATATCTGTTCTCAAGGGCATGGTTACTGCTCCATCAATCGCTAAGTTAAAATATTTAGGCTCGGCCGTACAATTTGATTGGCGACAACAACGGTGTGCAAGCCCAAATGAAAAGGTTCGAATATTGCTCAATGCCAATATACTACCCAACTAGCGCTGCCTTGTCGTACACAAAAGAAAATTTTCATACTCTATTTACCTGCCAATGAGCTATTCCCCGCCCGGATTTTCCACCCCAAAGCGCGCTTGCACCACAGCACCTCAGTTAGCCTGGCGCGGGTTTTTTATTGTTTTGTGGGTGATGCTATTGATTTTGGGCTTTGCGGCCAGCGCAGAGACGCCTGACGCCATTGAACGCGAAATTCAACAACAAAAGCAACAGATCGGACAAACCCGCACCCAGCGTGAAGCGGCCGGTAAAGTACTAGCCAAGGTTAGTGCCGAGATTGAAGCAATTACCCAACGCCGTGAAGAAATTGACCAGAAAATCGCCCGCCATGCTGCTGCCGAGCGTAATCTTCTGGCCGAGCAAGACAAGATCAATCAGGCCATCGAGCAAGCCCGTCAGGCAATTTATCATGGATTAACCGTGCTCTATCCTTTAACGCGCCAAGGCTCGGCGCGGATGCTATTTGCCGCCGACAGTGCCCTGTTAACCCAGCGGCACATGCACTACGTACGTGCGTTAATAGAGCCTATTGAGCAAAACTACCTCGTTCTAAATGAACAACAACAGCGTTTGGCCGAAAACCAGCAGGATTTAAAAAAAGCCCGCCAAGCGCTCGATCTGGCCTACGCCTCATTGCAAAGCGAACAACGCGAGCTAATTAAAAAACTACACGAAAGTGAACGTTTGCATGAACAGCTAGGCCGCAGGCTAGACAGCCAGCAAGCTGAATTAAAAAGACTGCTTGATCGTCGCGAAAGGCTAGAGCAGGCGATTGCCCAGCGCGAGGCCGAACAAGCCAAGTCAATTGAACCGGCCGAGCCAAAAAGCCGGATTGATCGGGCAATGGCAGAGCTAGGCTCAATACCGGTTGATGGCAATGAGATTCGCGGGTTTGGTGAGCGCAGCTCGACCGGGCTGCGAAGCAATGGCGTCACCTTCAGCGCCCCGGCAGGAAGCCCGATTCGCGCGGTGGCTGATGGCAAAGTCGCCTATGCTGGTGTGTTGTCAGGCTGGGGGCAAATTGTCATGCTACGTCATGCCAAGGGCTTTTTATCACTGTACGCCCACATCGACCAGCTTGCCGTCGAGACAGGCTGCGAAGTGCAGCAGGGCGCGGTGATTGGCCATGCCGGTCAACTCGATGGTGGTGATTATGGCGTCTATGTGGAAGTTCGCCTCGGACAAAACCCCATCAACCCCACCCGATGGGGCGAATACCGCCAGGCACGCCGCTGAGTGCGCAAAATCAACGGTTGGTTTTCGCCACCAAGTGCCCAATGCCGCAATTAAATTACCCGAATATGCCCGGATCGGATGCAAGTCAGCCAAGTTTAGGCCAAAATAATGCCTATCAAATTAAACGAGAGAGACACCAACTATGAGTAACCTAATACGTCGCGCACCCACCTTGGTGATAGCTGCGGTATTCGGCTTTTCAATCGCCATTGCGATTAATGCCGTTGCCTTACGCTCTGGTGCGGATCAAGCCAGCCCCGTACCACTGGAATCACTGCGCAATTACACCGATGTACTAGAGCGGGTTAAACGCGATTATGTCGACGAACTAACCGACGAGGAGCTAATTGAAAACTCCATTCGCGGCATGCTCAATGAGTTAGACCCGCACTCAGCCTATCTGGATGCAGACGAGTTTAAATCCCTGCGTGAATCCACCTCCGGTGAATTTGGCGGGCTAGGCATACAAGTTGGCATGCGCGATAACGTCCTAACGGTTATTGCCCCCATTGACGACACACCAGCAGACCGGGCTGGGGTTCAGGCGGGTGATAAAATCCTCCGCATTGATGGCGAGCTCACCCGCGGCATTGATCTTGAAACGGCAGTCAAAAAACTGCGCGGTGCGCCGAATACCGACGTTACCATCACTGTCGTGCGCGAAGGCGAGCCCCGCCCGATTGATATTGAAATCACCCGCGCGATTATCAAAACCGAGTCGGTGCGTTATGAAATGCTCGAACCCGGACTGGGTTACGTGCGCGTCTCCCAGTTCCAAGAACGCACCGCCGCCCAGCTATCGGATGCGCTTGACCAACTAATCGAAGTCAACGGCGATAAAAAACTCCGCGGGCTGATCATTGACCTGCGCAACAACCCAGGTGGGGTTTTAAAGTCGGCGGTCGACATGGTCGACTTATTCCAAGATGGTGGAAAAATTGTTTACACCGAAGGCCGCGTGCGCGATGCCCAAATGAACTACCGAGCCAACCGGGGTGATCGCCTTGAAGGCAAGCCGATAGTCATACTCGTCAATGGCGGCTCGGCCTCCGGCTCCGAGATCGTCGCCGGCGCCTTGCAAGATCACAATCGTGCGTTAATCGTGGGCGAGCCCACCTTCGGCAAAGGCTCTGTGCAATCAATCATGCCCTTATCCAGCGGCGGGGCATTGCGCCTAACCACCGCGCGCTACTACACCCCAGAGGGCCGCTCAATTCAGGCCGAAGGCATCAAGCCTGATATCGTCGTTCACCAGCTAAAGGTTAGTAACATCGAAGAGGCCTTCTCCATCCGCGAATCTGATTTAGGTGGGCATCTTTCCGCTGAGCAGGCCGCCCAAGAACTGTTTGACCAAGTTCTCGAAGAAAGCGAAAAAACAGACGAAGACGAACAGCCGCTAGCGGTGCGCGACTTCCAGCTCTACCAAGCCCTAAACCTGCTCAAAGGCATGATAATTGCCACCCATACGCGGTAATCAAGTAAT
>DRZW01000198.1 GCA_011380105.1 Halothiobacillaceae bacterium | reverse complement strand
TGCTGCAATTCGGCGGATGCTGAATCTTGCTGACATTACCCACCAAGAGCAGGGGCGGGGTATGCTGAAAATTGGCGAAGATACATTTCGGTTTACGGATCTGCAAAATGACGGGCTGTACAAACGGGCTTTGTTTAACCGTCTTTGTCGCATTAAAGGCCGGGCACGCTGGGAGGATGGGAGACAATAATTCGTTATTCAGCTCTAGGGATAGAAGATATTGATAATCTGCTCATTGTTGAGCGGGCAGCCCATGCCTACCCTTGGACACAGCGGGTTTTTGAGGATTGTTTTCGCTCCGGTTACCGAATTGATGGCGTGTTTGCCGACGATGACCGGCAAACCCCTGCGTTGCTTGGGTTTTCGGTGGCGATGGTCATCCTCGATGAGTGGCATTTACTTAATTTATGCGTCTATCCGGCGAATCAGCGTCAGGGCGTGGGCCGCTATTTGTTAGAAAAGCTAATGGAGCAGGCACGTGCTCAAAAAGCTGACCGCATGTTGTTAGAGGTGCGTAAATCTAACCGCGCCGCGATACGCTTGTATCAGTCGGTGGGCTTTGAGGATATCGGTTACCGCAAGGGCTATTACCCCTCTCACCAAGGCCGTGAGGATGCCCGGGTTATGCGCCTGTTTCTTACCTGAGCGTGCATTACGGCCGGGCATCGCTAAAATGGCCATCTGGCGGCAAGGCCATGATAAGCTGCCGCTACCTGCTCAAGTCAATGGCTATTGGGCAAGGCGCTTGGCTTTTATTATGGCCAATGAAGTTGTTATGTGTTGTCGGCCATCAGCCGGCACGCGGCTGGGGTTTTACGTCTGGCACAGTGTATTCGGGTATGGTGCCTTGGTAGAAGGTGGCATCCCAGAACTCCTCGCTCTCTGGTTTGGAGAAATAGTATCCCTGTATTAGTAAGCGACGGCCAGTGGCTTTCAGAATGCGCATCTGTGATTCTGTCTCCACCCCTTCGATAACAGTGTCGAACTCTAGGGTTTCGGCCATCACCAAAATGGATTCAAGTAGCTTGGCTGCATCGGCGTTATCTTCGATCTTATCGACAAAAACTTTGTCGATTTTGATCTTGGTCACCGGCAGGGAGCTGATGTAAGCCAGTGAGGAATGACCGGTGCCAAAGTCATCAATCGCTATGCCAAAGCCAACCATCGCCAAGCGATGTAGCACATTCACCATTAGTTTCGGGTCCTGACCGAAACTACTTTCGGTGATTTCCAAAACGATGGATGATGGGGGCAGGTTGGCGGCTTTAGCGTGCGCCAGTAAGGTCTTTTCAATATGCTCGCGCAACAGTAGTTGTGGTGGAATGTTAATGGAAATGCTTAAATCCTGTCCGACATTCCGCCGCCATTCGGCAACCCGGCTACAGGCCTGCGCCATCGCCCAGGTGGTGAATTCAGCAATCGCCTCACTCTGCTCAGCCAGTGGAATGAACTCATCTGGTGAAATCCACTCGCCGTTGTGACGCCAGCGCATCAGGGCCTCAAAACCAGTTAAGCGCCCATTGGCAATATTTACTTGGGGTTGATAAACCACACGGATTTCATTATTTTGCAGGGCTTTTGGTAAGGCTTGTTGCAACGAAAAACGGCGTTCGAGTTGTTCGCTGTAGTCGCCGGCATGGTTTAAGAGTGCCCCGCCACCTTGCTCTAATACCCGGTTGATACCATTATCAGCCACCCGTAGCAGGTCATCAGCATTCTGTGCTTCGAGTGGATAGTGCGCAACGGCAATACTGGGGTTGGCTTCAATATGATAACCACGGATTTCAAATGATGGCTCTAGGCTATCTAGAATCTGCTTGATCAACTCAGCGGCGTGGTTTTGCAGGGTTTCTTCATCCTGATCAAAGATGATAAAGGCAAGCTTGTCGGTATCGGTGCGGGCAATACCGCTGTGATTATGAACGGTATCGTCTACCCGGTCGGCTATCGCAGTGAGCGCCTCTTCTGCAACATGACGGCCAATGGTTTCATCAATGGTGGAGAACGCACCAACCTTAATTTGCACCAGCGCGGTGGCATATTTGGGATTTTGCGCTAGATGCTGGTCAATCAGGTGGATAAAGTGGTGGCGGTTTAGCAGATGTGTTGCCGGGTCCTTTTCTGCCAAAAACCGCATTTGCCGCTCTTTCTGGCGGATATCGGTGAAGTCGTTAAGCACCACAATGACATGACCTTTGTTCTCGCGAGCGGTGCCGATTAAACGCACCGAGGCCATTAAGATCAGGGTTTTCTTATCGGCGCTGCGCGTATAGTCAATTTCGCTCTGCCATTCACCATTGTCCAATACATGCTGCCAGATTGGGTTGACCACCTTTTCAGATTTATCGAGCAGCAAATTTAAGATCGGTTGTTGATTTAAGGTAATCGTGTCCACGCCTAGTAAGTCTTGGGCGGCGGAATTGGCGCGCTCAACGTATCCGAACACGTCGGTTACAATAACTGCCTCGTGTACCTCATCAAAGATCGAGGCGGTTAGCTTTAATTGTTTTTCCGCCTGTTTTCGGGTCATTGATTCTTGATCGTGACGCTTTAGCATCGCTTTCAACTGTTCACGAGAATTGGATAGCGCGACCACGCTGCTGCGAAATTGTTGTACTGAACGGGCGATTTTGCCCAAAGCATCGGCGCGTTTCTGGTGTGGAATGCTGCGCACATTCTCACCCTCAACAATTCGATGGGTAATTTTTGCCAGAGTGGAGATTTGCCGGGAAAGCAGCCAGAAGATCAATCCGAGGAGCACGATCTGCAAACCGATAAACATCATAATCGCGTTGATTACCTGACTGGCGGTATGATCGCCGCGACGGATTAACCGACCCATCTGCTCGTTTAATTCTGTCAGGCTGGCCTGACGCAGGGAGCCAAAGCCGTCAATCAACACTTCATTCGTTATATCGGTAAAGCGCTGCTGCTCTCGGATAATGTCGGCACGAGAGCCGCCTGCTACATTTTCACTGGCGCGAATCAGGGTGTTCGCCTGAGCCTCAATTAGCTCAATCAGCTTAAATACATTCCCGCCATGGGCCCGGCGAAGATCGGCAAAAGCGTTGGCGGTTTCCAGTAGACCGGCAAGTTGGCGCAGCGCCCGTGCCTGCTCACGGACATCAACCCGCGCACCGGGAGTGAACTCTTGAAGTTTTTTTTCGGCTACGGCCGTGGCGTTAGCGTGATTTTCTTGTAGCTGATCTAGGCTTTTCTGGGTTTGTACGAACTGTTCAGTGGCCTGTGCAAACGCTTGTTGCTGGGCCTCGCCACTGTGCTGGATGTAGAGCAACAGACCAATGCTCAAGGCTACCTGTAGGATGATGAACAGCACGAACTGTACGGGGAGGGGGAGTAGACGCATAGTGATTTCCTTGTCTGAGTTTAATCAAGACCTGTCCACGAGCCAGAGGCAAAAAAATCGCGGTTGCGTTAAAAACCGGCTGGTGCTGTGCTGTTAATTCTGTTTGTGCGCTAAACAAACGAATTTTTATTTTATTGTGCACACCCTGAATCGATGCAGGTTCCTGAACATTCCTGTTTAATTAGTTGGTTGAGGATAACTGAACCCGTCGGAATGTACCTTAAGCAACATTCTAAAGCACAAGTCCTTTTGCAGAAAAGCGAAACACATGCTTGACCCTTCCTGGCCTTGTGTAATCGCAGTGCAGCGGCGTGATTATTATCGTGTTAACCGCCTACAAGGTGCATTCAAGTAGAGGTTGAGGCAGGCTTGTTTTCAATCTCATCCAGACCGCTTTCAGCATCGTCATCGTTATCTCCATTAACGCCCTTGGCATCATTTTCTGCCTTAAATTGCTTACGGTATTTCTTAAATTTTCGGCTGTGCTTGGCGGCCTTGAATATCTGATCAATCACCCGGCGGATAGCGCTGAGTTCATCTAAGCGGGCAACCATCTGCCGGACACTGATCTGGTTATTGGTACCTGCCCGTAGCAGGATTGCTTTGAGTTGCTGGTATTCGTGCTCAAAAGCCTTCACTGCCTCTTTCAAGTTTTTACTAGAGAAAAGCTCGTCATCGGTATTACTCAAATCAATAATGGCGGCGGCATGCTGCTTGAACTCAGCTACCTTTGCAGCAATATGCTCATCTTCAATGGGTGGCAGCTTACCTTCGGTTTTAGCAATATCAGCATCATGTTCGGCCACATCGCTGTAATAGCGGCCAATGCGAACCCCAAGCGGGAAGTTATCAGCCATTTTCTCCGGAATGTTATTGGTTTGCACTTTATTAACAAAATTACCCGTGGCCAGCACGAGTTTATCGATACCATCACGTTCTTTGGCTAGCCGCTCAATTGACGCTGAACCCTCGGCAGAAAGCACATCTTTGGCATTGCTGCGTGCCATTGCCCCAATCCGGGAAAGCTCCATATTCAACGCATCAAGAGCCAAATCAGGTGTGGAGGCCAGACTATCCTTAATATGTTTAGGTTTACCATGGTCTTCCTCTGGGCTGATAAAGCGCTTTTCAAGCAAGCGCACCACTTGAGGGGTTAAGGGCCAGAAAATTGCCATGCCCAGCAGTTTGGTCATGGTGTGGAAAATGGCTAGGAAGGTGGCCGGGCCAGGGTCAAGATTAAACAGGCTGGCTAAAAACACCACCAGCCACAACAGTGCCGGGAGGGCGATAAAGGCAATCAACCCGGTAATGGCATTAAACATGACATGCGCGGTGGCCGCACGCTTGGCGTTACTCGAAGCCCCAATCACGGCAAACAGTGCTGTTGATGTGGTGCCAACATTGGCACCGATGACCATTGCCGCGGCTGCGTTAAGCGGGATAAGGCCGCTACCGGCGGCAGTTAGGGTTATAGCCAGAGCGGCGCTCGAGGAATTCATAATCACCGTCAGGACAATGCCGATGGCCGTAAATGCCAAAAGGCTTAAAATACCGTGACCGGCAAACTCTTCTAAATCAATGCCCTCTCCGAAACCATCGAAGGTTTCTTTGAGTACATCCAACCCTAAAAAGAAAATACCAAAGCCGGTTAGCGCATCGCCTAAGGCGGGACGGCGCGATCCTTTGCCGGTAACTCTCAAGATCACTCCGATGGCGATCACCGGCATCGCTAATGCTTGCAAATCGACATTAAAGCCGACAATCGCCACCAACCATGAGGTGACGGTGGTGCCAACATTGCTGCCGATAATAACACCAACGGCTTGAAACAGGGTTAAAAGTCCGGCATTAACAAAACCGACTGTGGCAAAGATTACCGCCGAGGAAGACTGCACAGCGGTCGTGATTGCGATACCGGCAAGAATGCCGCGCGGTGTGGTGGCGGTACCGCGTGCCAGAATTTCCCGCAGGGTATCCCCGGCTGCGACCTTAAGGCCGTCGGTCATCAGGCGCATGCCCAGCAAAAACAGGCCAATGCCGCCGATGAAGGTAAAAATAAGCATTAAATCCATGGCACAATAACCTGCGGTTCGATGCTCTATTTACTTAAAATAAACCCAAAGCCATAAGTAAATGACAAATTGATGACAAGAATCACTGGCTAGGTTAGGTGGATTGATGTTCCTTGGCAAGAATTGGCGCGAGTTCTCGCTTTCCATTGTTCAACTAATCTCAACTTAAGCATTGAGTTATTCATTTTTGGGAGATGTTTTTAATGTTTCGAGTAATTATCTTGGCGTTTTTTCTGGCAGTTGGTTTGTTGCTGCAAGCTTGTTCAGACAGCCCTAGGTTGGATGCCACTAATGGGCAGACGTTGGCAGAATCCACCGAGGCGGTTATGGCCGAGCTCGATGAGGCAACCGCTGAGCGTTTTTATATGGCATTGACGCAAATTCATTCGTATGGTGCCATGCAGTTGCTAACGGGCGAGAAAAACCCCGAGCAAATCCAACAAGAGATTTATCAGCAATTACATAACAAGACGGCTGAGGAAGTCATTGCCCTGGCTGAGGCCATGCAAGCTGATTTTCAGTAAGCGTTAGGGCTTTAGATGAAACGATTCATGCCTCAAGAATAGGGTTGGTCACCATATCTTGACAAGTCGCTCTTAAGCTTGGGTTTGCTATCACCTGCATTTTTAGGCGGTTGTCTGTAGCCAAACGGTAAGAAAACCGACATACCCCCGTCACCTTGCTGCACTAACTTGGTTTTACTAGAAGAGTTGCGAAGTGAGGCATGGATATTAGTTTGGTCAGCGAAACCTACCCCGGCGATATCAACGGGGTTGCTACCACGCTCGGGGCGTTGGTTGGCGGGCTGGAAAGCCGTGGACATAATGTTGATGTCATTTGCCCGAAAAGCCCGCAACGTCAGCCCTTAAGATCCGGTCAGTTGGTCAGCAGCGCACGGCTGCCTTTTTATCCCCAAGTCCGGATGGGCTTTTTTTCCACGCGGTCTTTCATAGAGCGCTGGGAAGAGAACCCGCCTGATGTGGTGCATATTGCCACTGAAGGCCCATTGGGGTTTACCGCATTAAAAGCTGCAGTGCGGATGGGCTTTCCGGTCAGCACCTCGTTTCACACCAATTTTCATCAATATGCCAACGCCTACCGCTTAGGGTGGCTGACCCGTCCAGCAGTTCGTTATCTGCGCTGGTTTCATAATCAGGCGGATATCACCTTTATCCCCACCGAATCGCAAAGTAAAAACTTAAGCGCGGCTGGTTTTAACAGATTGGTCGTGTTAGGGCGTGGGGTTGACACCCAATTGTTTCACCCCGATCGGCGGGATGAACGTCTGCGGTTGCATTGGGGTGCGCACGCCGATACTCCGGTTTTAATTTATGTAGGCCGTCTGGCGGCTGAGAAAAACTTGGAGTTGCTCATCGCCGCAGTTAAAAAAGCACTTTGGGTAAATCCTAGTACCGTGGTTGTAGTGGTAGGGGATGGTCCTGAGCGCGCGTGGCTGGAAAAACGTCTGCCGGATGTCATTTTTACCGGCGCTTTAAGCGGATTGGCGTTAGCCCGTTGTTATGCTAGTGCAGATGGTTTTATTCAGCCGAGCAGTACCGAAACCTTCGGCATTGTGCTGTTAGAGGCTATGGC
>DRZW01000197.1 GCA_011380105.1 Halothiobacillaceae bacterium | reverse complement strand
CTTCAGATGGATTGAGTTGTGCGGTCAGTTGCCGAATTTCAGCCGCATCGGCGCTATCGAGCGCGACATATATACGCGGCTGGGCTTTTATGCTCATAAATCCGCTTTACGCTGAGCAGCGGCATTTACTCGCTCACGTAGGTCTTTGCCGGGCTTAAAATGAGGCACATACTTAGCGCCGAGTGATACCTGCTCACCGGTTTTGGGGTTTCTTCCTTGGCGGGGCTTGCGATAATTGAGTGAAAAGCTGCCAAAGCCACGAATTTCAATCCGCTCGCCCTCGGCTAGTGCATGCATCATCTGATCTAGCAATAACCGCACGGAGGTTTCGATATCCCGCATGGGAAGGTATTTCTGCTGCTGAGCTAAGCGTTCAATCAGTTCGGATTTAGTCACATAACCACCTTGTTATTTTGAATTTATCTACATGATTCTACAAGGAAAGGCATTTATTTTCATCCATAAAAAACGCCATCCTTTCGGATGGCGTCGATAACTTTACATGGGTTGATTGTGCTTTATTCAGTCTTGCCAAGCTGCTCTTTTAGCAGATCACCTAACGTCGGCGAGCTGGTGGAAGCGCGGTTGCTAAGCTTATCCATGGCTTCAGACTCTTCTTCTTGCTCTTTAGCGCGAATCGAGAGGCTGATCATGCGATTTTTACGATCAATACCCATGAACTTGGCTTCAACTTCCTCACCTTCGGTCAATACCGTGCGAGCATCATCTGTGCGCTCGCGAGCAATATCTGAGGCGCGAATATAACCTTCTACGTTTTCATCGAGTTTAACGACAGCACCGCGCGCATCAACTTCGCTGATAGTTCCTTTAACAATAGAACCTTTCGGATTCGCGTTAGCCCAGTCAGACAATGGATCTTCTTCCAGCTGCTTTAAGCCCAGTGAAATACGCTCACGCTCTGGGTCTATGGCGATAACCACGGCCTCAAGCTCTTCGCCTTTCTTGAATTGACGAACCGCTTCTTCTCCCGGCTCGCTCCAAGACAGATCCGAGAGGTGAATCAAACCGTCAATACCACCTTCTAGGCCGATAAAGATACCGAAATCGGTAATGGACTTGATTTGACCAGAAACCTTATCGCCTTTCTGATGAGTAGCGGCAAATGCATCCCAAGGATTAGGCTGACACTGTTTCATACCCAGTGAAATCCGGCGGCGCTCTTCGTCGATGTCGAGGATCATGACTTCGACTTCGTCACCTACCGAGACAATCTTGCCTGGGTTGACGTTTTTGTTAGTCCAATCCATTTCGGAGACGTGAACCAGCCCTTCGACGCCATCTTCAATTTCTACAAAGCAGCCGTAATCAGTCAGGTTGGTTACTTTACCGAACAGACGGGTTCCGGAAGGATAGCGGCGGGAAATGTCGCTCCAGGGATCTTCGCCCAGTTGCTTTAAGCCCAGCGATACACGGTTGCGCTCGCGGTCGAACTTAAGAACTTTAACGTCGACTTCATCACCGATGTTAACCATTTCAGAGGGATGCTTAACACGCTTCCACGCCATGTCGGTGATGTGCAGCAAGCCGTCGATGCCGCCAAGATCCAAAAACGCACCATAGTCAGTGAGGTTTTTGACGATACCGCGCAGAACCATGCCTTCTTGGAGCTGCTCAAGCAGGGCTTCACGCTCAGCGCTGTATTCTTCTTCAACCACAGCGCGGCGAGAAACCACGACGTTATTACGGCGCTGATCGAGTTTAATGATCTTAAACTCGATGTCTTTGCCTTCAAGATAGGTGGTATCGCGAATCGGGCGCACGTCAACCAGTGAACCGGGTAGAAAGGCGCGCACATCGCCTAATTCAACGGTAAACCCGCCTTTGACTTTGCCGGAAATACGACCAGTGATGATTTCTTCATCTTCAAAAGCCTTCTCCAGCTTTTTCCATGCACGGGCGCGCAAAGCTTTCTCGCGAGAAAGACGCGTTTCACCAAAGCCATCTTCAACAGTGTCGAGTGCAACCTCAACTTCGTCACCAACGTTGATGGTTAACTCACCGTTTTCATCACGAAATTGGTCAGCGGGGATAATCCCCTCTGATTTCAGACCTGCATCAACCGTGACGTAGTCACCGCTAATATCGACGACTGTGCCAAACACAATCTCGCCGGCCTGCATGACAGAATTCTGTAGGCTTTCTTCAAAAAGCTGGGCAAAACTTTCAGACATTAAACTTATTATCCAAATTTGACGACATGACGTTCCTTAATGCTGTCTGCCGCGGTGGTGATAAACTGGCTTTTCCAAATCCCTGGGTATGCCAGATCCTAAGGGTTTAACAAACACACCGAAGTGATACGTTATTGTTGGATCGCATCAATCCGGCGTCGAATGATCTTCTCAACCTCATCAACAGAAAGATTAGAGGAGTCAATCACCTCTGCATCTTCTGCCGGCACCAGTGGTGCAACGGCACGATTGCGGTCACGATCATCACGTGCAGCAATCTCATTAATGAGACTGTTTAGGTTAGCATCAAAACCATTTTCGATCAACTGTTTGTAGCGCCTGCGCGCTCTTTCTTCGGCCGATGCGTCCAAAAATATTTTCACCGAGGCCTCAGGAAAGACCACAGTGCCCATATCTCGCCCGTCTGCAATCAGTCCGGGGGCTACAGCAAAATCACGCTGGCGTTGTAATAGTGCCGCACGCACGTCTTCTCGTGCCGCAATCTTAGAGGCAACCGCGCCGGTTTGCTCGGTGCGCAGTTCACTTGACGCCGGTTTGCCATCAATCAGGATTGCACCACTCTTGGTGAAATGACAATCCAGGTTGCGGGCAATCTCCACTAACTCGGGTGCATCTTCAGCCAGGCCAAGCTCAATGGCTTTTAGCGCCACCAGGCGGTATAAACTGCCGGAATCAAGTAAATGGTAGCCGTAATGGGCTGCAAGCCTGCGGGCTATGGTGCCTTTACCTGATCCACTCGGGCCATCAATGGTGATCACTGTAAACATAGATTAAGGCTCCGTCGGCATGGGCTGGGTTTCCAGTCGGCCACCGATCTGATTAAACAGATCGGCAAAACCAGGGAAAGAGGTTTCCACAAATTGGCAGTCATCAATGATGATGTGTTCTTGGCTTCTCAGTCCGGCAACGGCAAAGGCCATGGCGATGCGATGATCACCCTGTGCACCGATGCAACCGGCACCAAATACCGCCCTTTTGTCACCCTGTCCTTCAATAATCATCCCATCGGCGGTGGGCGTGGCGTCGACTCCAAGTTGTTGCAAGCCATCGGCCATAACAGAAATCCGGTCTGATTCTTTAACGCGCAGCTCTTCGGCACCGGTCAGCACGGTGCGACCCCGCGCACAGGCCGCGGCTATAAACAATACCGGGAATTCATCAATCGCCAGCGGAACTAATGCCTCGTCAATTTCTATACCGTGTAATTGAGCGGGTCGAACGATTAAATCAGCCACCGGCTCGCCACCAACCTCACAGGCGTTTTTTATGGTGATATCAGCCCCCATCGCTTTGAGAATATCAATCACGCCGGTGCGGGTTGGATTCATGCCGACGTGCTTTAAGGTAACCGCGCCACTCCCGGCAATACTGGCTGCCACTAAAAAGAAAGCCGCCGATGAGATATCCGCCGGTACATCAATCTGGGTGGCAGTCAATTTTCGCTGCTCAAGGTCGGATTCGGTTAGACAGCACTGTGATCCTTGGGTCTCGATGCCAATACCAAATCCCTGCAGCATCCGCTCGGTATGATCACGCGTTGGTGCCGGCTCGGTAACGCAGGTTTTACCCTGTGCATACAGCCCGGCTAACAAAACGCAGGATTTAACCTGGGCACTGGCCATGGGCAGTTGATAGTTCAAGGCCCGCAACGGTTTGTCTGAACCCCGGATGGTTAATGGTGAACGCCCACCTTCGCCAGATTCAATTACAGCGCCCATCTGCTCTAAAGGATCAATAATCCGCTTCATCGGGCGTTTTGAGAGCGAGGCATCCCCCGTTAAGGTAGAATCAAAACGTTGCCCGGCCAAAATACCGGCCATCAAGCGCATCGAGGTACCCGAATTACCCACATATAACGGCTCTTTTGGTGCGCGCAAGCCATGCAGGCCAACCCCATCAATGCAGACATAACCGGCTTTCGGCTCGGTAATCGCCACTCCCATCGCTCGAAAACAACGCAGGGTATTAAGGCTGTCTTCTCCTTCCAAAAAGCCGGTTACTTCCGTGCGGCCTTCTGCAAGTGCACCGAGCATAATTGAGCGGTGGGAGATAGATTTATCACCAGGTACGCGAATCTGGCCATTCATTTCGGAGGCCGGTTTGCTGATAAAACGGATGCGTTGGTCAGTCATGTGTTACTTGCTCTTGGCATCGGCCACATTATTTTAAGAGTGTGGCCTGTTCCGGGGGAAACCGATTATCGCGGATACGCTTGATCTCGGCGAGATAGTCTTGCAACGCCTGGCGGTCATCACAGCCTGCCATATCGGTTTAAGACTGTCAGTTCTTGTTGGTAACGGGCAATCAGGCTTTGCAGTTCAGCTCGGTTATCCATAAAGATATCCGCCCACATCGTGGGGTCTGAACTGGCAATACGGGTAAAATCACGAAAGCCGCCGGCTGCATAACGAAACACATCGTGGCGTTCTTCCATTCGCAGCAGCGCTCCAACCATGGCAAAGGCAGCAGCGTGCGGCAGGTGGGAGGTTGCGGCAAGCAGGTGGTCATGCTCAGCCAAGGTCAGCTGCTCTACTTCCGCCCCTACCCCAACCCACAACTCATGTATCCGACTTAAGGCGGCTGCACTGGTGCATTCAGCAACCGGGGTTAAAATCACGCGGTGATCCACAAACAAATCAGCATCAGCCGCCTCCGGGCCACTGCGCTCTTTACCCGCAATGGGGTGTCCAGGAACGAAGCGCTCTAGCTGGAATTGTTTAAGATGCGCACAGGCACGATCAAATACCGCTTGCTTAACACTACCACCATCAGTGATTAAGGCCTGCTCCGGCAAACAATCTGCCAATTGTGCGAACACCGCATCCATGGCTTTAACCGGGGTGGCTATAAAGACCAAATCGGCATCGGCAATAACTTTGTGAAACGATTCTTCGGCCTGATCAACCACGCCAGCATCCAGCGCACGCCGGGCCGATTCTGGGCTTCTGGCTAGCCCGACGACCTGACCGACCAGACCCTGTTTTTTCAGGGCTAAGGCGAATGAACCACCAATCAAACCGGTGCCAATTAAGGCTAGTTTGTTAATGGGTTTAGCGCTAACCGATGGTTGGCTCATGCCGACCTCAATTTCGCCATAACTGCACTGAATGCATCAATAGCCCGCTCGTTTTCCGCAAAAGTGCCGATGGATATGCGCACTGCCTGCGAAAGCCCACCCAAGGCCTGATTACCGCCGAGTGGACGGACAATCACACCATGGCGCAACAGCTCTTCAAAGACTGTTGCTGCCGCATAGGGTGTTTTGAGGGTGATAAAATTCCCCCGACTGGGCACCGCCTGCCACTGGTTTTTTGATACTGCCTGGTGCCATTGCGCCAGCCCAGCCCGATTAACTTCAATGCTTTTGGCTACAAAATCCGCATCATCTAATGCCGCGATAGCCGCGGCGCTGGCGACATTGTTGACATTAAACGGCTGGCGAACCCGATTAAGTAAATCTGCCAAGTCTGGATGGCTAACGGCAAAACCAACCCGCAAGCCAGCTAATCCATAGATTTTGGAGAAGGTACGGGTAACAATCAGGTTAGGGTAACGTTCCAGCAAAGCCATACCATCGGGGAAGTCCGCATCCTCAACATACTCGGTGTAGGCCTCATCTAAAACCACCACAACACGTGGGTCGATGGCATCAAGAAAACCGATCAATTCATCACAGTTAACCCAAGTTCCAGTGGGATTATTCGGGTTTGCCAAAAAAATAACGCGGGTATCGGCTGTTACAGCTGCTGCCATGGCGTTCAAATCGGCACCAAACGGCATTAGTGCATCATCCTCTGGCCGTGCCGGTACTTCAATATGTTCTGCACCGGCCGCTTGGGTTGCCAGCTTGTAAATCGCAAAACCGTATTGCGAATACACCGCAGCCACACCCGGCTGCAGGTAAGCACGGGCAATGATTTCCAATATATCGTTGGAACCATTACCCAGCGTGATTTGCTCAGGCGCTATGCCGTAGTGGTCGCTCAACGCTTGTTTAAGCGCCCGGCCACTGCCATCGGGGTAAATATTCACCCCATCGGCTGCAGCAATAATCGCTTGCTTCGCGCGCGGGCTAACCCCAAGCGGGTTTTCGTTAGAAGCAAGCTTAATGACGTCGTTTATGCCATATTCACGCATTACCTCTTCAACCGGTCGGCCCGGCACGTAAGGCGCTATTTGTGCTACACATCCACGAGCAGATAAAGCCGCAGCGACAGGTTGACTCATGGGATAAACCTTAATTATTAAACGATTAAGAGCGCAATAAGTGCATTAGTTGACGATGTGCGAACCCAAGACCGGTTGCGGGTATGAACCCAAAACCCGCAGGTGACCGCAATGAGGCGCTAATGCATTGAGCGCAGAGCGCACAATGGGATCATCACGATGGCCGGAGAAGTCGATAAAGAAAACATAGTCCCAGACTCGATCCCGTGCCGGCCGAGATTCAATCCGGGAAACATCGATGCCATTGGCTGATAGGGGTTCGAGCAGACGGGCTAACGCGCCGGGCTCATTTTTTACCGAGACTAGCAAAGAGGTCTTGTCCTTGCCTGAGATAGGCACCTGCTCACGCCCCAGAATGGCAAAACGTGTGGTATTGCGGGCATCATCCTGAATATTGCGGGCAACTACGGTTAAATTGTACCGATCAGCTGCAATTTCAGCCCCAAGCGCCATAATGCTTGGGTCATCGGCGGCCATGACCGCACCAATGGCATTACTGGCAACAGCAACACGCTCAACCCCAGCATAGTGGCGATCAAGCCACCCCCGGCACTGAGCTAAAGACTGAGCATGACCGACGATTTTTTGGGGTTGTTCAG
>DRZW01000196.1 GCA_011380105.1 Halothiobacillaceae bacterium | reverse complement strand
GTATATTCTCCAATTAGGCAGCTTTTCGGACGAATTAAATGCTAAAGGCTTGGTCGAGAATATTGAACAAGTCGGCTTCGAGGCTTTTTTAGAACCGCTGTTCTCAGAGCATGGCACCGTTTGGCGGGTACGTTTAGGGCCGTATTCTTCCCGCGATCAGGCCAATCAGGCCGCTGAAAACCTCCGTGAGCGTATTGGCCGTGACGGGCTGATCATGCGTTACGAATAATTACCGTTTTAGGCGCTAAATTATGACTGTGCTGGATTGGGTTATCGTTGGTATCGTGGTGTTATCGACGATTATCGCGTTGGTACGTGGTTTTATTAAAGAGTCTATATCTCTGGCTACTTGGTTGGCGGCGTTTTTGATTGCGCTGTGGTTCAGTGGCCCTGCTGCTGCTCTGGTTCCTGAGGGAATTGATATTGAATCGGCACGAGTGGCGATTGCCTTTGTTGTGCTGTTTATCGTTGTGTTGATTCTCGGCGGGATAATCAACTGGGCGATTAGCAAACTGGTTGCCGCCACAGGGCTATCCGGCACTGACCGCTCGATTGGTATGGTCTTTGGATTGGCGCGTGGTGTGTTTATTGTCGCCGGACTTTTGGTTCTCGCGGCGTTTACCGCTGCCCCTCAGGAGTCCCTGTGGCAAGAGTCGATATTAATTCCGCATTTCTGGGTGGTATCTGAGTGGTTGATCGCTCTTATGCCGGCTGATGTGGCAGAACATTTTACAATTAATTAATTTTGTGCCTGATTCTGGTTGGATTCGGGCTTTGCGTGTTTCTCAAAAGAAAAAGGTGGCTTAGCGCATGTGCGGCATTATTGGTGTGGTTGCAAAACAGCCGGTTAATCAGACGATTTACGATGGACTGACTGTACTGCAACACCGCGGGCAGGATGCAGCGGGTATTCTGACCTGTCAGGACGAGCGGCTTTTTCTACGCAAAGACAAGGGCTTGGTTAAAGACGTATTCCATACCCGGCACATGCGCCAGCTGTTAGGCAATATGGGCATCGGCCATGTGCGCTACCCAACCGCGGGTTGTGATTCTTCTGCTGAGGCCCAGCCGTTCTACGTAAATGCGCCCTTTGGTATCGCGATGGCGCATAACGGCAATCTGACGAATGCCGATGAGTTGCGCGAAGCGGTGGTGGCGGTCGACCGTCGGCACCTGAATACCAACTCGGATTCAGAGGTGCTGATGAATATCTTCGCCCATGAGTTGGCCGCGACGGCAAAAAACAATCGCCCAACGGCGGATGATATCTTTGCTGCTATTGCCAATGTCCACAAACGCGCAAAAGGGGCTTACGTTGTGGTCGGCTTGATCGCCGGGGAGGGCGTGCTAGCGTTTCGTGATCCACTAGGCATTCGCCCGGTGTGCTACGGCCGTCGCGAGACCGAATCGGGTACTGAGTACATGGTGGCCTCCGAGTCGGTCGCGATTGAAGCCTGTGAGTTCGAACTGGTGCGTGATCTTAAACCTGGCGAGGCTATTTTTATCAGCAATGATGGTGAAGTCAGCTTAAAACAATGCGCTGAGAATCCACAGTACAGCCCTTGCGTGTTTGAGTACGTCTATTTAGCTCGGCCAGATTCGATTATTGACAATGTCTCGGTGTATCGGGCACGGATGCGGATGGGCGAGAATTTGGCGGCAAAAATCAAACGCGAATGGGCCGATCACGATATTGATGTGGTCATCCCGATTCCAGATACTGCCCGTACCTCAGCGCTGGAGATTGCGGTCAATCTCAATATTAAATACCGTGAAGGATTTGTTAAAAACCGTTACATTGCCCGCACCTTTATTATGCCCGGTCAGGCCAAGCGCAAGCGTTCAGTGCGCCAGAAACTCAATGCCATTGAATTGGAGTTTCGTGGTAAGAATGTGCTCTTAGTGGATGATTCTATTGTGCGAGGCACCACCTCTAGTGAAATCATTCGTATGGCGCGCGAGGCTGGTGCAAAAAAAGTCTATATGGCATCAGCAGCACCACCGGTACGGTATCCGAATGTTTATGGCATTGACATGCCTTCTGCCGACGAATTTGTTGCCCACAACCGTGATATCAAAGAGATTTGTCAGGAAATTGGCGCTGATGATCTCCTCTACCAGGATCTCGATGATCTAACCCGCGCTGTTCGCGCAGGCAACAGCAATTTGCATCGCTTTGATTGCTCTTGTTTTACTGGTGAATACGTTACTGGCGATATTGATAACGGTTATCTAGATGCCCTATCGGATAAACGTAATAACAGTAAATTAGAGCCTGAAAATCAGCTTGAAGTTGAAGGCGGCATGCGGCGTTCGCGGGATATTGTTGCCGTCGGGTTGTATAACGATGAATAGCCTATCCTCGAAACAAACCTTATTAACCGGTTTGGTTTTGCTCGCCATACTTTTTGGTACCGCTCAAGCAGGCATGCCTGCATCCGTGCAGCAGGCAGCCGATCGGATCTTATCTTTACTCGATGATGATCCATCAGCGCCATTTATTGTGGTGTACATCCCGACTCAGGAGCTGTTTTATTTTAAGGATGCGACTTTAAGCGCGCGTTATCCTGTTTCCACTGCGGCCAAAGGTGTCGGCAACCAATCAGGCAGCTACCAAACCCCACCGGGGTTGCATAAAGTGGCAGAGAAGTTCGGAGATGATGCCCCCCGAGGCATGATATTTCGTGGCCGGGTTGCTACAGGTCAGATTGCCGAGATCCTCACCGAGCCGGTCAAGTCTGACCACGATGTCATTACCAGCCGGATTTTATGGCTGGATGGTCAACAAGAGGGCGTTAATCGCGGGCCGGGGATTGACTCAAAATCACGCTATATCTACATTCACGGCACCGACGAAGAAGGCTTGATTGGCCAACCGGCCTCTGATGGCTGTGTGCGGATGACCAACGATGATGTGATTCGTTTGTTCGATAAAGTGCCTATAGGCACCTATGTTGATATCGTGGTTGAGTAACTAAATTAAAACAGATTCTAAAAAAAGTCTGTAACACAATATTTTCAAAGAAATCTTTGTAAAGATTTCTTTAATGAATTCAGGGGGAGTTTCATGCCAGATTATCGTTCTAGAACCACCACTCATGGCCGCAATATGGCCGGGGCGCGCGCGCTATGGCGAGCGACCGGGGTTAAAGATGATGATTTTGGCAAGCCGATAATCGCCATCGCCAACTCCTTTACCGAGTTCGTTCCTGGCCATGTTCACTTGAAGGATATGGGGCAATTGGTTGCGCGTGAGGTGGAAAAAGCCGGTGGTATAGCAAAAGAATTCAACACTATTGCGGTGGATGATGGCATTGCCATGGGGCACGGTGGCATGCTTTATTCACTGCCCAGCCGTGAGCTGATCGCCGATTCGGTGGAATACATGGTTAACGCCCACTGCGCTGATGCGCTGGTGTGCATTTCCAACTGTGACAAAATCACCCCCGGCATGCTCAATGCCGCTTTGCGGTTGAATATTCCGGCAGTCTTTGTCTCCGGTGGACCGATGGAAGCCGGTAAAACCCGTCTATCCGACGGTGCCGATGAAATCATCAAACTCGATTTGGTCGACGCAATGGTTCAAGCGGCTAATGATTCGGTGTCCGATGAAGATATCGCTGCTATTGAACGCTCTGCCTGCCCGACCTGTGGCTCTTGCTCAGGGATGTTCACTGCCAATTCCATGAACTGCCTAACTGAGGCACTAGGCTTGTCCCTGCCGGGCAACGGCTCACTTTTAGCAACCCATTCTGATCGCAAAAAGCTGTTTTTAGAGGCAGGCCGCACGGTAGTGAAACTCGCCCGTGCCTACTATGAGCAGGGTGATGAGCGGGTGCTGCCGCGTAGTATCGCCACCTTTAAAGCCTTTGAAAATGCCATGTCACTAGACATTGCTATGGGCGGGTCGACCAATACCGTATTGCACCTGCTTGCAGCCGCAAAAGAGGGTGAGGTTGATTTCTCCATGACCGATATCGATCGGTTAAGCCGCCACGTCCCGCATTTGTGCAAGGTCGCACCGAGTACAACCGAATATCATATGGAAGATGTACACCGAGCCGGGGGCGTGATGGCCATTCTCGGTGAACTCGACCGAGCTAATCTGTTAAATCGGGATGTACATAGCGTACACAGCACCACCTTGGCTGAATGCCTTGACCGTTGGGATATTGCCCGCGATACCGCCTGCGATGAGGCCAAAAGCCTTTATCTCGCCGGCCCGGCAGGTATTCCCACCCAGACGGCTTTTTCACAATCCACCCGTTGGCCGAGCTTGGATTTAGACCGAGAAAAGGGTTGTATCCGTGACTATGAACACGCTTATAGCAAGGATGGCGGCTTGGCTGTGCTGTTTGGCAATATAGCCCAAGATGGCTGTATTGTGAAAACCGCTGGTGTTGATGAGTCTATTCTCACTTTCAAAGGCCGTGCACGTGTGTTTGAATCTCAGGACACGGCCGTGCGCGCCATCCTTGAGGATCAGATTGTCCCTGGCGATGTGGTAGTGATTTTATACGAAGGGCCCAAGGGCGGGCCGGGCATGCAGGAAATGCTCTATCCGACCAGCTACCTGAAATCCAAAGGGTTGGGTAAGGACTGTGCGCTGTTAACCGATGGGCGTTTTTCCGGCGGTACATCGGGACTTTCAATCGGCCATGCCTCTCCTGAGGCGGCTTGCGGGGGCGATATCGCCCTGGTAGAAGAGGGTGACACCATCGTCATCGATATCCCTAATCGCAGTATTAACCTAGATATAAGCGATACCGAGCTGGCCGCCCGGCGCGAGGCGATGAAGGCACGGGGTAAAGATGCCTACAAACCACTCAACCGGGATCGCTATGTAAGCCAGGCATTGAAAGCCTATGCCGCGTTAACGACCTCTGCGGCTCTTGGAGCCGTGCGAGACATCTCCCAGCTGGATGACTGACTCGGTTGATTTGTCTGCCGGCTACAGCTACGTGCCCGAGCACTTTCGGCAGACTGATGCCCAATGCATCAGCGAGACTATCGCCCGTCATCCGTTTGCCACACTGGTGGTAAACGGTGCACCTTACCCATTGTGCGCGCAGTTGCCCTTTTTACACTTTGGGCAAAAACATCAACCAGATAGCTGGCTTTTTGAATCCCATCTCGCTCGTAAGAATCCAGTGGCTCAAAACCTTGATGCACAGCCAGAGAGTAACAGTAATGCACTGCTCGTATTTCATGGACCTGATGCGTATATCAACCCCTATTGGTATGTGGATAGCCAAGAAACCTCAGTTCCGACTTGGAACTACCAGGCCATCCACATTCGCGGGCGGGTTTCACTGGTTAAAAACCAGCCGGAGCAATGGCTCGATCAGCACTTGAACCAACTGATCGCCACCCATCAAACCCGCATCTATGCCAGCGGATTTGACTATCACCACCTGCCGGAAAAACAGCGTCAAAGCATGTTAAAAGCGATTGTTGGTTTGCGCTTTATCCCCAAGGCGATCGATGCGATCGACAAGCTTAGCCAGAACAAGACCAGCGCAGATCGTTCGGCGGTAGTACAGGCATTGTCACAACCGGATAGAAATTTTGCCCAACAGGCCACAGCAGCACTTATGGCGCAAATATCTCTTGAAAAGGATGATTAAGCCGCCAAGCCTGCGAGATTACATATCTTTTATGTTAAAAAAGCAAAAATAGCTTTGTTCTACGCCATCAACCATACAATGAGGCCAACCATGACGGTTCGTACCCGTTTTGCTCCATCTCCAACCGGATTTCTTCACATTGGTGGTGCGCGCACTGCCTTATTTAGCTACCTACATGCTCGCAAGCATGGGGGGCAGTTCATTTTGCGGATTGAGGATACAGACCGTGAACGTTCCACGCCCGAATCGGTTAATGCGATCCTCGAGGGGATGGCGTGGCTGAACTTGGATTACGATGAAGGCCCGTTTTACCAGTCGGATCGGATGGCGCGATACCGCGAGGTGATTGATCAGTTATTGGCGGAGGATAAGGCGTATTACTGCTATGCGAGCAAACAGGAACTTGAGCAGTTACGTCAAGAGCAGATGCAGCGGGGCGAAAAACCGCGTTACGATCGCCGATATCGGGATTTTACCGGCACGCCACCGAAGGGAGTCGCTCCAGTGGTGCGATTTAAAAATCCCCTATCCGGGCTGGTGGTTGTGAATGATGCAGTGCGTGGCCGGGTGAGTTTTGCAAATGAGGAGCTCGATGATCTGATTATCGCCCGTGCGGATGGTTCGCCTACCTATAACCTCACCGTGGTGGTTGATGATATCGATATGGGGATTACTCAGGTTATACGGGGGGATGATCACCTCAACAACACACCACGACAGATCAATCTTTATCATGCATTAGGGGCGACTCCGCCCGATTTTGCCCATTTGCCGATGATTCATGGCCCTGATGGTGCCAAGCTCTCCAAGCGTCATGGCGCGGTGAGTGTGATGCAATACCGTGAGGATGGTTTTCTGCCTGAGGCGTTATTGAATTATCTGGTGCGTCTGGGGTGGTCGCATGGTGATGAGGAGATTTTTAGCCGCGATCGGATGATTCAGTTGTTTGATATTGCGGATGTCAACCAATCAGCCTCAAGCATCAACCCGGAAAAACTTCGCTGGTTAAATCAGCATTACATTCGTGAATTGCCGGTTGATAAGGTGGCCGATGAGCTGCGTTGGCATTTGGCTAAAATGGGGCTGGATCCGGAAGATACCCCTGCCGACCTGCATCGGATGATTAAACCTTATGCCGACCGTGTGCATACCTTGGTGGAAATGGCTGAGGCAGTTGCGCCTTATTTCCGTCCATTGGCCGGCTACGACGAAAAAGCGTTGGCTAAGCAGGATCCAGAAACCGCTATTGCAGTAATCAAGCAGTTAATCCAAGATTTATCCGAGATAGATGATTGGATGGATGAGCCGGCACTGGAGGCTTGTGTAAAAAACGTGGCACAAACCCTGGAACTAAAACTGGGCAAGGTGGGGCCGGTGCTGCGCTTAGCGCTACTGGGTCACACCGCATCGCCGAGTTTTGGGGT
>DRZW01000234.1 GCA_011380105.1 Halothiobacillaceae bacterium | reverse complement strand
GTGTAGCCAATAATGCTGCCGCCGAAGGCACCTAAATGAATTCCGGGACCTTCCCGCCCCCCGGTTAGGCCGATCAACAACCCCCAGACCCCGGCGAAAAACTGCACCACGGCATTTTGCCAAGGCATGTCTGCGCCAAAACGGTGAAACCGGATTAAAACATGGCCAACGCCCACATTGCGGTAGGCGGCAGGAAGAAACTGAAAGACGACTCCGAGGATGAGTGCGCCAACTGCGGGGACCAGAAAACGCCATTCGGCGGGGAGGGCTTCATAGCGTTCGGCGCCCGGCAGCCCAAGCAGGTTGATCTGCAGATAGGCAAGCAGCAATCGAAACGCTACTACCACACCGGCGGCAAATAGCCCAGCAAGTACGCCTAACGCGGTGATTTGCAACAGCGCATCAGGCTGGGCTAGGCGCAGGCGAAGTCGTTCAATGTAACGCTCGAGCCGGCGCGAGAGATAAGCTTTAAGCCGGGCAAGCGTATCAGGCACGAGTAACTCCCAAAAATAGAAATAATGATTAACCCCGAACTAATACTGCCAGAAACCACCTTGAGGGCAAGTCAAAAAACGTTGCTCTGCGCACAGATCAGGTCGTAGGTGTACAATAAAATAGAAAAATAATTACCAGAACAGAAAACTCATAGCTTTGGAGTGTGAATGTACAAGGTAGGTATTGTTGGCGGAACGGGTTATACCGGCGTGGAGCTGATGCGGTTATTAGCACCGCGGGAAGATATTGATGTAGTGGCTATGACCTCGCGCGGGGAGGCTGGTAGGCGTGTGGATGCGTTATATCCGAGTCTGCGTGGCTTTACCGACCTTAAGTTCACCCACCCGGATCAAACCGATCTGACCGGCTGTGACTTGGTGTTTTTTGCCACCCCTAATGGCATTGCGATGCAGGAGGCGCCGGCTTTGCTCAATGCGGGCATCAAGGTGATTGACCTGGCCGCTGATTTTCGGATTCGTGACCAAGCGGTTTATGAGCAGTGGTATAAACAGTCACACTGTGCGACAGACTGGCTGGAAAAGGCCGTCTACGGTTTGCCCGAGCAATATCGGGACGAGATCAAATCCGCCCAGCTAGTCGCCAACCCGGGCTGTCATGTCACCGCCACCACGCTGGCAATCCTGCCGCTGATTACCACGGATTTTATCGACCACAACCGCATTGTTGCCGACAGTAAATCTGGCGCGAGTGGTGCTGGGCGCGGTGCTGCGGTGCATACGCTATTAGCCGAGGCCGGCGAGAGTGTGGCCTGCTATGCTGCTAATGGTCACCGTCACCTCCCGGAGATTCGTCAGACCTTGGAGGCTGTTTCCGGTCGGTCGGTGGGGCTGACGTTCGTGCCGCACTTGGTGCCGATGGTGCGCGGGATTGAGTGTAGCGTGTATATCCCGCTGCGTGCCGAACCGGAGCAGGATTTGCAGCAGCATTATCAGCAATTTTATGCCAATGAACCCTTCGTGGATGTGCTCCCGGCGGGTATGCATCCGCAAACACGCAGCGTGCGCGGTTCGAATCGTTGTCAGATGTCCGTATTCCGGCCGCAAGATGGCGATATGCTGGTGATCAGCTCGGTGATTGATAACCTAGTCAAAGGTGCCGCCGGTCAGGCGGTGCAGAATATGAACCTAATGTTAGGGCTGCCGGAACGGACCGGTCTGGATTTGGTCGCACTATCACCGTAAAGCCATGGTTTGATAACCGTGAGGCGCTGCCGGCGCAACAAAATAGCATAAACGGATGAATGAGGCTGTCGGTTTTTTAGATTCCCGGTCGTGATTGGCGGTAAACCGGCCTGGGTCTGTTAGACTCAGGCAATGTGCTTTGCCCGCCAATCTAATCTTTTTCTGCGATTGGTGCGATTTATATTAAGAGGTAGATGCGATGACAGCAGTCACAGAACCCACAGTCGATACCAGCGCCGATGCACCGCTGGTGTTTACTCAGAACGCCGCCCGCAAGGTTCAGGCACTGATAGATGAGGAAGGTAACCCCGAATTGAAATTGCGGGTGTTTATTACCGGTGGTGGTTGCTCGGGTTTCCAGTATGGCTTTATGTTCGAGGAAGCCATGCAGGCGGATGATGTCGCCATCGAGCGTGAAGGGGTAACCCTGTTGGTTGATCCGTTAAGCATCCAGTATCTTGAAGGTGCTGAAATCGACTATAAAGAAGATATTTCGGGCGCACAGTTTGTGATCCGCAACCCCAATGCCACGACTACCTGTGGCTGTGGGTCTTCCTTCTCCATATAGCGATCTGCGTCGGGTAAATCATGCCCGGCGTTTTACGTCAAACCGTTATTTAAAAAGGCGAAAGTATGGAATACGTACCGGGTTTGCAGGGCGTACCGGCAGCCGAGTCGAGTATATCGTACCTCGATGGTCAGCAGGGGCTTCTTACCTACCGGGGTTACCGTATTGTTGATTTGGCTCAGCAGAGCACTTTTGAAGAAGTCGCCTGGGTGCTGATTAACGGCGATTTGCCCACCGCACTGGAGCTTGCTGAATTCGATGCCGAGCTGCGTCGTAACCGGCGGGTGAAATATAATGTGCGCGATATCATGAAGTTTCTACCCATTGATGGTCACCCCATGGAGGCGCTACAAACCTGTGTCGCCAGCCTGGGGATGTTCTATCCGGGTCAGGAGCGAATGACAGCAAATGGTGTGAATGCCGACAGCGAGTTTGTCGAGCAGATGATTATCAAAATTCTCTCGAGCATGTCGACATTAGTCGCCATGTGGGAGCACATCCGCAAAGGTGATGATCCGGTGGCACCACGCCCGGATCTGTCCTATGCTGAAAACTTTCTGTATATGATGACCGAGCGTGAGCCGGACCCGATCGAAGCCCGCATTATGGATGCATGTTTGGTGCTGCATGCCGAGCATACGATTAATGCCTCTACCTTTGCATCATTGGTTTGCGGCTCAACTTTGGCGCCACCGAATTTGGTGGTCGCCTCGGCCATTGGCACCTTAGCCGGGCCTTTGCACGGGGGTGCTAACCAGCGGGTGTTAAATATGCTCGATGAAATTGGCAGCGTTGAAAATGTCGAGCCTTGGCTGGATAAAAAGCTGGCCAATAAAGAGGTGATCTGGGGGTTTGGTCACCGTGAATACAAGGTGAAAGATCCGCGAGCTGATATCTTGCAGGATTTGCTGGAACAACTGCGCCGCCACCGGGGCGGGCGGCTCTCGCCGTTGTATGATATTGCCTGTGAGCTGGAAGTACAGGCAGCGCAGCGTTTGGCTGGCAAAGGGGTTTATCCCAATGTGGATTTCTTCTCGGGACTATTGTATGCCGAGTTAGGGATTCCGCGCGATCAGTTCACCCCCATCTTTGCCATCTCGCGCACTGCCGGTTGGCTGGCGCATTGGAAAGAGCAGATTGCCAACAACCGCATCTTCCGGCCCACGCAAATTTATACTGGCTCAAAGCCGCGTTCCTACCGGCCAATTGGTGAGCGCTGAGTCTTTAGATTTTTACCCAGTCAGGCCGGGTAGTAGCCACCTAAAATACGCATCCCCTTCGCGCCGGTAACCTCGGGTGCATTGCCGGGTAAACCGGCAAGCCACTGCTTGGCTAACCAAGCAAAGCTGGCGCATTCCACACTTTGGGCAGCAATGCCCAGATCATCACTAATAACCACCGAAAGATTCGGGGCTTCGGTCTTAAGGCGTAGACTGATTTGCTCAATCAGAAACCGGTTTTTAACCCCGCCACCACAGATGATGACTCTTGCCGTGTGCTGATCCAGCCAAGGAGTGCTGGCCGCGACAATGCTTTGCACGGTAAGCGCCAGCAAGGTGGCCTGAACATCGACGGGGGCGATGGTCGGCTGGTGGCGAAGTCGCTTCAACAGCCAATCTTGATTGAAATATTCCGTGCCCGTTGATTTAGGGGGCGGTTTCTGGAAATAAGGGTCGGCAAGCAGCGCTTCTAACAAAGCGGGGTTGACCGTGCCGCTTTGCGCCCATCGGCCTTGATCATCATAAGGCTGGTTTAGGTGTTGCTCAGCCCATTGATCGAGCAGCACATTAGCCGGGCCGGTGTCGAAGCCTAAGGGGGCTTGGTCTGCTGCCAACACGGAGAGGTTGGCAATGCCGCCTAGATTAAGCACCAGTTGACGTTGCGCTGTTGGCAGCGGAAATAATGCCCGGTGTGCTGGTGGAACCAGCGGCGCACCTTGGCCTCCGGCCGCCATATCCCGTCTTCGAAAATCACTGACTACACTAATACCTGTTTTTTCAGCAATGAGAGCCGGGTTGCCGATTTGTAAGGTGAATGGTTCAGGCTTGGCTTCAGGGCGGTGCCGGATGGTTTGGCCATGAACCCCGCAGGCTTTTATCTGCTCGGGGTTAACCTGCGTGTTTTTGAGTAATTGCAAAATGGCATTAACACACAATTGCGCATGGGCCTGCTCACATTCGCCTAACAAATCGATGGCATCAAAGCCCGGTTGACTATTCGGTGTGGCGAGCAGTCGTAATTTAGTGCGCAGCTCCTCGGGCATGGCGCAGGAAGCCATGTCCACCACCCGTGGCTGGCGGTGGGTGAAGTCAACTAGACAGGCATCCACGCCATCAAGGCTGGTGCCGGACATGACACCAATAAAATAATCGGCCTGAGGATTATTGGTCACGCCATTCGGCCAGCCGCGTCGGCTCATTAAATTGGTTTTCTGCCAAAATTTGCAGCAAGGGATGGGTTGCCCGCTTAAAGTCGTCGAGATCGGCCTTGTCGATCGGGTTGGCCTCGGGTAGATCTACCTTCAAGGGGTCGGTATGCTGGCCATTGACGTGAAATTCGTAGTGCAAATGCGGGCCGGTGGCCGTGCCGGTCATGCCGACATAGCCAATAACGTCACCTTTGGCGACCCGAGTGCCACGACCCTGTCCGCTGGCAAAGCGAGACATGTGGGCATACAGGGTTTTATAGGTGTTGTCATGGCGGATTTCGACTACGCGCCCATAGCCGTGCTTCCAGCCTTGGAAGATGATCTCGCCATCACCAGCTGCATGAATCGGGGTGCCGCTAGGTGCGGCCAAATCAACCCCAATGTGCTCGCGAACGGTGTTGTAGATCGGATGGAGGCGTTCTAAGTTGTAATGTGAGCTGATGCGGGTGAATTCCACCGGATAGCGCAGAAAGCTGCGCTCCAGACTAGCGCCATCAGGGTCGTAATAACCGCCGTAGCCGTCTTCATTGGCGTAATAAACCGCCTTAAAGGATTGGCCGCGGTTGATGTATTCAGCCGCAACCACCCGGCCATTGCTTAAATGCTCGCCGTCCCGTTCCCGGCTTTGATAGATTAGCTTGAATTCATCGCCATCACGAACATCGCGAATAAAATCGATCTTCCAGCCAAAAATATCGGCTAACTGCATTACCTGGGCAGGGGGGACGCCTGCATTAACCGCAGATTGATAGAGTGACCCGCGCACCAAACCTCCGGCGGCGATTAGTGTTATCTCGACCGGTAAGTCGTTGATCTGGGCAAGCCACTGTTTATTGTCATCGTCCCGTTCAACCACCAGCAGCTGTTCATCACTGATAGGAAGCTCAATCCGCAGCAGCGCATTATCATTGGCAGGGTCGGTGATAAAGGTGATCTCATCGCCCACGCGTAGATTGGCCAGGCGTGCGGCTTCCTCTCCGGCTTCTAATACTGCTAGCATCTGCGAGTAGCCCAATCCGGCTTGTTCAAATACCAAAGAGAGGCTCATCCCTGAGGTTACCTCGATGGTGGTTCGCTCTAACTTAGGTGCGTGGGGCGCGGGCTCCGATTCTAGGGCGGAGTCAGTCGATAAGGCATGCTCTGCGGCAGACTGATCCTGATTGGTTGATGTTTTGGCCTTGAGAGTGCCGGCCTGTCGTTCATGCGAAGGCGAGGTAGTTGAATCAATGGCCGAGAGCACTTCGATCGGGATGCCGCCATCTAATTCAGCGTCTTTGGGTTTGGTTGGATTGGAACTGCTGCTAAGCAGTTCGCTGGCGAGCAAAGCCACAACGATTAATATCGTTAACACAAGACTGATTTTCAAAAAGCGGCCAATACGGCCTTTTTTAGGGGTATGAAGTGGTTCGTAGGTCATATCGCTTAGTAATTGGGTACAGGATTATGTTAACAGAGCATTAAAGCAGCTATGGCATGCCTAATTGGCCTGTTTCCCAGAAAAGGGCTAAGATAACTCGCTATTGAATGTCAATCAACGAGAAGATTCAAGGGGTATTTGTGAGTCAGGAAAATCAGCAAAGCGCATTAGAAGAATTAAAACGGGGCGTGGAAGAAATACTACTAACCGATGACTTGGTAAAAAAACTCCAGGAGAGGCGCCCATTGCGCATTAAGGCTGGATTTGACCCGACTGCTCCGGATCTCCATTTTGGTCACACTGTATTGATCAACAAACTGCGTCAGTTTCAGGAGCTCGGTCATGAGGTGCTGTTCTTGATTGGGGACTTCACCGGCATGATTGGTGACCCCAGCGGTAAAAACACCACCCGACCGACGCTGACCCGTGAGCAGGTCATGGAAAATGCGCGCACCTATGAGCGCCAGATCTTTCGTATTCTCGACCCTGAAAAGACCCGGATTGTTTTTAATTCAGAGTGGATGGAGAAAATGGGAGCCGCCGAGCTGATTCAGTTGGCCAGCCGAACCACGGTGGCAAGAATGCTGGAGCGGGACGACTTCGACAAGCGTTATCGCGATAATCAGCCGATCGCGATCCATGAGTTTCTCTATCCACTGGTTCAGGGCTGGGACTCCGTTGAGCTTAAAGCGGATGTGGAATTAGGCGGCACGGATCAGAAGTTTAATTTGCTAATGGGGCGTGAGCTACAAAAACAGGTGGGGCAGTCCCCACAGGTGGTGATGACTATGCCCCTGCTGGAAGGGACTGACGGCATCAAAAAGATGTCCAAGTCATTAAACAATTACATCGGTATCGAAGAGCCAGCCGACGATCAGTTCGGCAAAATCATGTCGATTTCTGATGACTTAATGTGGCGGTACTTTGAATTGTTGTCGTTCCGTCCACTGACAGAAATTAATCAACTCCGCGCTGAAGCAGAAAGCGGTCGCAACCCACGGGATATTAAGTTTGAGC
>DRZW01000235.1 GCA_011380105.1 Halothiobacillaceae bacterium | reverse complement strand
CCACAACGTCTAACTCAGTGCTAGCCGCTAATGCATCCACGGCAGCCTGACCAGAAACGACCTCTGGACGTAAATTGAGTTTAAGCTTTGTCAACGCAGCTTGCAAACGTTGCGCACTGGCCTGATCAGTCAGACCAACCACTGCCGGGGAGAACCGCTTGATTAGCTGGAATAGCTGCTCGTCATCCTGTCGGGCTGTTAGCGTATGCACTTCAAAACGCTGCGGGTGTCGAGCTAGAACATCTAGGGTGCTTTTACCAATACTGCCGGTGGCACCAAACACCCCAACCCGCATGCGTTGATCCATATCCACGACCTGCTCTTTATGCCAACTGCAACAAAGACAACCCCAGCAACCAGACCGGCATCGCGGCCAACTGACCATCAAGACGATCCAACAACCCGCCGTGACCAGGCAGGATAGACCCGCTATCTTTAACATTCATCTCGCGTTTTAACCGAGATTCTTCCAGATCACCCGCCACTGAAAACAGCGCAGTGATAGCGGAGATTACGATCAACCACAGCGGATTGACATCCTCAAACCCCGGCATAAACAATAACAACGCACCCAGCACGGCTGCACCAACCAATCCCCCGGCCAGACCTTCTAGACTTTTACCCGGACTTATCGCCACCGCCAGCTTCCGCCGCCCCCAGCGTCTTCCGGCAAAAAAGGCGGCACTGTCCGCTGCAGCGACAACCAGCAAACCGGCCAACAAAAGCCAAGCGCCCGATGGGGCGGCATGAATTGCGACTACTGCAAACCAAAACAGACTAAGTACGATCACCCCCTCAAAGCGCTTGATCCAGACATTGCGCAAGGTAGGCAGCTGATTGCGATCACGCCACAACAAAGTGATTACCACCAACCACAGCACGGTGCCCAGCGCACCGATAAGCCAAGCTGGAGGAGAGAGCGTGTACAGCAGAATAGCTACCGCAACACTAACAACCACCCAGGGCCACTGGTGGCAGGGGGCAAGTTCGGAGAGTCGGAACCATTCGGCAGCGGCAATCGCCAGCACAATTAACATCGCCCCAGCAAATACCTGATTGCTAGTAAAAAACAACAGCCCAATGGTTGCCGCAAGCAGCGCCAACGCGGTGATAATGCGCTGCTGTAATTCTGAATTAGGCATGCTTGTGACTGCTTGTGGCTGGTTCAATTTGGCCAAAGCGGCGTTGTCGCTGTCTGAACCAGGCCAAGGCCTGCTCGAAGGCCTGGTGATCAAAACCCGGCCAGTAGGTATCGGTAAAATAAAGCTCAGCGTAAGCCGATTGCCACAACATAAAATTACTCAGTCGTTGCTCGCCGCCGGTACGAATAAAAAGATCAACCGGTGGAGCATCGGCTGTCGACAATGACTGCTCGAAAGCCCGGTGCAATTGCGCCGAATCTGTCCAATCAAGGTCATCGCGCTCATGCAATTTCGCTGCAGCCTGAAGAATATCCCACTGGCCACCATAGCTGACCGCAATTTGCAGCAACAGGCCAGTATTTGCCGCTGTGCGCGTTTGTGCTGCGTGCATCAGTTTCTGGATATCGGCATCAAACCGTTTAGTATCACCGATAAAACGCAGCCGAATGTTGTTTTCAACCAGCTCACTTAGCTCTCGTTTGAGTGCGCTTGAAAACAATTTCATTAACGCACTGACTTCCTGTGCCGGACGTCGCCAATTTTCCGAAGAAAAGGCGAACAGGGTCAGCACCGGAATATTACGAGCCACCGCGACTTCGATCACGGCACGTACCGAACGACGACCATGCCGATGCCCAACCTGACGTGGCAAATTCCGGTCTCGTGCCCAGCGCCCATTCCCATCCATAACGATCGCAACATGCTCAGGATCGTTACCGGTATCAGCCTGGGTGTCAACCGATGCCTGTTTTGAGGACCAAGCCACCGTACGGTCAAACTTCCATCAGTTCTTGTTCTTTGGCAGCAACCAGCTCATCGACCTGTTTGACATAAGCATCCGTGGTTTTCTGAATAATCGCCTCGCCGTTACGCTCATCGTCTTCTGAGATTTCTTTTTCCTTGAGCATTTCTTTTAAGTCGGTATTGGCATCCCGGCGAATATTGCGTATCGCCACTTTGGCCTGCTCGCCTTCCGCTCGTACAACCTTACCTAGATCACGGCGGCGCTCTTCGGTCAGTGGAGGCATCGGCACCCTGATTACCATGCCATTGGTTGTTGGGTTCAAGCCCAGATCCGAGGTCATGATCGCTTTTTCGATCTTAGCAACCATGTCTTTTTCCCAGGGAGTTACACTCAAGGTGCGGGCATCTTCGGCAGACAGACGAGCTACCTGAGACAGCGGCACCTCTGAGCCATAATATTCCACTTTGATGTGATCAAGAATGCTGACATGGGCCCGACCTGTTCGGATCTTGGCAAGCTCGGCCTTTAAGGACTCAATACTTTTTTTCATGCGCGCTTCGGCGTCTTTGGTAATATCATTAATCATTATTCTGTTTCTCCGCGGTAATGAGTGTGCCAACCGAATCACCCTTGATCGCCGCTGCCAGACTCCCCGGTGCATTGATGTCAACCACCATCAGGGGCATATTCTGGTCGCGGCACATCACAATCGCGGTGGCGTCCATAACGGCTAAACGCCGGTCTAACACATCATTGTACGTCAAATGGGTGAAGCGTTGGGCTTGCTTATCAAGCTTAGGATCTGCCGAATATACGCCATCGACCATGGTGGCTTTAATCATGACATCGGCATTAATTTCAACAGCACGCAAACTCGCGCCGGAGTCGGTGGTGAAAAACGGGTTGCCCGTGCCGCCAACCAAAATTACCACCCGCCCTTTTTCAAGATGACGCACGGCACGGCGACGGATGTAGTCTTCGCACACTGCATGGATGGACACAGCGGACATAACCCGCACTTGGATACCGCGCTGTTCAAGCACATCCTGCAGCGCTAGGCCATTCATCACCGTTGCCAACATGCCCATTTGATCGCCGGTAACCCGATCCATGCCGCTATCAGCAAGACCCACGCCACGGAAGATATTACCACCACCAACAACCAGAGCCACCTCGATACCGGTTCGTCGCAGACTGGCAATTTCGTCAGCCAGACGGTTTACCACCGTCGGCTCTATCCCGAAATCCTGCTCACCCATCAAGGCCTCACCACTGAGTTTCAACAGTACACGACGGTATTTCGGGGCGTTGTCGCCAGTCATCAGCTTCACCTTTTGATAATAATGATTATTTTCATACATCGGCCACGCAGATGACCGACGCGCATACCAAAAAAAAGCCGGGGCATCCCCGGCTTAGCCCAAGGGAATTAATTCCCTTTGACTTGCGCCATTACTTCGGCGGCAAAATCGGTTTCCTCTTTCTCGATGCCTTCACCGACCTCCATGCGGGCAAACCGATTAACCTGAGCACCTTTGGATTCCAACAGTTTGGCAACGGTTTGGTCTGGATCTTTTACGAAGGGCTGACCAACTAAGGTGATTTCGCCTAAAAATTTGCGAATACGGCCTTCGATCATCTTCTCGACAATTTCCGGCGGCTTGCCTGATTCTGCGGCCTGAGCACGGTAGATCTCACGTTCTTTTTCAACTAACGCCGGATCAACATCCGCTTCGCTGACGCATTCCGGGCGGCTGGCTGCAACGTGCATCGCCAAATCACGAGCCAGTTCTTGATCACCACCTGCCAGATCAACCAAAACACCAATCCGCTCGCCGTGGCGATAGGCACCGATTACACCACTTGTGCTCATGCGCACAAACCGACGCAGCTGAATGTTCTCACCTAGCTTAGCTACCAAAGCCTTGCGGGCTTCTTCTGCAGTTTGTCCACCTAGATCCAAGGCACGGACAGCATCGATATCGGCTGGGTCTTCGCTGAGTATTTTATCAGCTACAGATTGGGCGAAGTTGGTAAAGTCATCACCTTTGGACACAAAATCTGTCTCAGAGTTAACCTCTACTAATGCAGCGGTTTTACCATCGTCGCTAACCGCGATGGCGACTTGGCCTTCTGCGGCAACGCGACCTGCTTTTTTATCAGCTTTGGCCAGACCACTTTTGCGCATGTTCTCGATAGCGAGATCAATATCGCCATCCGCTTCAACCAACGCTTTTTTACATTCCATCATGCCTGACCCAGTACGGTCACGCAGTTGCTTAACCAGTGCGGCTGTAATTGCCATGCGAGTTAAATCTCCTAATCATTTCGTTTTGGTAGCAGCACAATTTTAAAGTGTGCCGCTGCTTAATTTAAGCAAACGTATTCGTTTTACTCAGCAGTGCTGTCTGCTTCTACTTGTTCTTTTTTCTCAAAATCTTCCTCGGCAACGGTATTAGCACCCTTGGCTTCGAGAATGGCATCTGCAACAGACTTGGTATATAAAGAAATCGCACGGATCGCATCATCGTTACCGGGGATGACATAATCAACTCCGTCGACACTGTTGTTGGTATCAACCACAGCCACGACCGGAATGCCCAGCTTTTTCGCCTCAGCGACAGCAATATTTTCATGACCCACATCGATCACGAACAACGCATCCGGGAGGCGCTCCATGTCCTGAATACCGCCGATTGAGCGCTCGAGCTTAATGCGCTCTCGGGTGAGTTCCAGCACTTCTTTTTTGACCAGCTTGGCAAAAGAACCATCTTCTTCCATTGCTTGCAATGATTTTAAGCGGCGGATTGATGAACGCACTGTGCGGAAGTTGGTCATCATGCCGCCCAACCAGCGGTGATTAACATACGGCATGCCGCAGCGCTTGGCTTCAGATTCAATCAAATCACGCGCAGAACGCTTGGTGCCAACAAACATTATGGTACCGCCGCTGGCAGCGAGCTTGCCAATGTAATTTAGCGCATCCTCAAACATCGGCAGGGTCTTTTCGAGGTTGATGATGTGGATGCGGTTGCGCTGACCGAAAATGTAAGGGGCCATGCCCGGATTCCAGTAGCGGGTTTGGTGACCGAAGTGAACGCCTGCTTCGATCATCTGACGCATGGTAACTTTTGCCATGATAAAAATACCTTTAGTCTAGATTGGGTTGAGCCTCCGCCCGATCTGACAATACAACCGCCGCAGATAAACTGTCAGCAGCACCCAGTATTGTCAATTCGATGGGCGTGTGGAATTCACGTACCCGACAACCACGGTCTGGTACGTGCGTGAATTATACAGATTTTCTTCATCAGCGGGAGTACCATCAGGCAGTTTTTTCCAACTGACAGATGTTATTCTGTCTGGGCGACCCGCCGCACTACCTCGGCAAGGTATTCGGCATGACGGTTCACCTCGTGCTCATCCCGTCCCTCAACCATCACACGTATTAAGGGTTCGGTTCCTGACGCCCGCAACAAAACGCGGCCCTGATCGCCAAGCTCTTGCTCCACCAAGTTCACAGCCGCAGTCAATTCAGGCTCATCGAGGGACACATTTTGCTCAACGCGGACATTGATTAAGGCTTGCGGGTAGATTGTCAATTCATCGATCAGAGCATCTAATGGACGCTTTTGTTCCACCATTGAAGCCAACACTTGTAATGCGGCAATAATGCCATCACCGGTAGTATGCCGGTCGAGACATAATATATGCCCCGAGGCTTCACCACCCACCAACCAGTTTTCACGGCGCAACGCCTCGTGCACATAGCGGTCGCCGACCCGCGCCCGCACAAACCGCCGCCCCAGTGCGGTAATGGCTTGCTCAAGACCAAGATTACTCATTTGGGTACCCACCACACCGCCAGCGTAACCCGCATCAAATCTTGCCTTGGCGATGATGTATAACAGCTGATCGCCATCAAGCACCCGCCCGTGGCGATCCACCATCACCACCCGGTCACCATCGCCATCAAGGGCAATGCCTGCATCTGCCCGATAGGCCACCACGGCATCCACTAAAGCTTCCGGGCTGGTTGAGCCAACCTGATCGTTAATATTAAAACCGTCCGGGTCATTGCCAATGGCGACAACCTCAGCCCCAAGCTCGCGGAAAACCCGCGGTGCAACCTGATAGCAAGCCCCATGTGCGCAATCGACCACAAAACGCAAACCCGCAAGCGACAGCCCCATCGGAACCGTACTTTTGCAAAATTCAATATAACGACCAGGGGCGTCTCCCACCCGCTGTGCTTTGCCCAACTTCCGCGGCGAAACCACCCTGAGCGGTTCATCCAACAACGCCTCAATCTGAGCTTCAATGTTATCGGGCAGTTTCTCGCCATCCGAGGAGAAAAACTTCACCCCGTTATCTTCAAAGGGGTTATGTGAAGCGCTGATTACCACTCCGGCAGAGGCACGCAATGTGCGGGTCAGATAGGCAATCGCGGGGGTGGGCATAGGCCCAAGCAGACGGACATCAACACCGCTGGCTGAAAAACCGGACTCAAGCGCAGATTCAAACATGTAACCTGAAACCCGGGTATCTTTACCGATTAGCACGCGGCGCCGCCCGGACTGACCGAGCACCATACCTGCCGCCCAACCAAGCTTTAATACAAATTCAGGCGTCATCGGCCAGCGGCCCACTGTGCCGCGCACCCCATCTGTTCCAAAAACCTTTCCCACACATCTCTCCTCTGCAACAACATCATCGCGCTGCTAGATCAATGGCGCTTGGCTGGCTGTTAGCAACGCCTTGACCTAGACTTGATAAGCATACAAGGGCGCATTATAAATCAACATACAAAGCAAAACGCCGGCTATCTGCCGGCGTCTATTTTCATACCAGGCTGTATCAGCCTGTGTTGTTACCAATTACTGTGAGGCTTCGCTGGCACCGAAGTCGTCATCATCTGTGGTGCCAATGTAAGTCGCCAAGTTTGCACTACCCGCAACCGGATCACCGGCCTGGGCAAGAAAAGAAGCTGCCATAGCACATGTAGCAGCCAGAGCAATGAGTGAACGACGGATGTTCTTTATGATTTTATCTCTTATGAGAGTGTAAGAAACAGGTCAGTTAACCGATTACGGAATCTGATCTAAGCAATTGATTAACAAGGCCAAACGATCAGTTTATTATCAACCAAGCCAAACCCAGTGGTTCAAAGCCCATATCCATTGTTTATCGTCAATAGATAAGCCCCTTCCCAACCCCATGGGTTTAGGGGGTTTGTGCATTTACAGCGTCCCAGATTTTCAAGGCATCCTTGGTGGCGGCCACATCATGCACCCGCAGCACTGAGGCACCACGT
>DRZW01000231.1 GCA_011380105.1 Halothiobacillaceae bacterium | reverse complement strand
GGCTAGGTCTGCGTGATCAGATCGCCACGGCTTTAGGTGCAATTGAATCGGCGGATCGTTTTGATCGGATCGGCGCGGCCTTGAGCATGCGCCGCTTAGGGGATCAAGTCAGCGATTGGCCACTAGCGCAAGAGTCCGTGATTGAAGAAACCGCCACGGATACCGACGAGCTGACTCAGCCTTCCCGCCCGCCCGTCGAAGCCAGCCTGCCCTGGTATGAACGCGCTGTAAAACAAGCTTGGCGCTGGGTGACCGATCAGTTTCACGTGGAACATAAAGGGCGCATCGTCGAGCCGGTTGATCGTTTTGAGATCGACCGTGAAATGCGCATCTGGCTAACCGCTGTCCGTGAGGCGCTGTTAGCGCGGGATGTGCCTAACTTGGAGCGTGCACTGCATGAGGCAGACTTTTGGCTGACTGAGCACTACAACCTTGATGATGCCGGTCCGGCGCGCTTAGCAGAAAAGCTGGCAGATATTCGCAGCAGTGCCGGGTTATCTGAATACCCCGATTTGCAAGCGCTGTTTACGGCCTGGGAGGCTGCTGAAATGCGAGAACGGGAAAATGCCCGCCTTTATGACGGGGAGGGTGAATAATGAAACGTCTTATATTCTTAATCGCACTGATTGCTGCGGGCATGGTGGCGGTGACTTACTACTTCCCTGATCGGGCGATGGCGAATTTAGAGATTGCTGGATGGCAGCTGCAAACCACCGCCATGGGGCTATTTATCGCTGTGGTGGCATTGCTACTGGTGCTGTGGGTGATTTTTAGCCTGTTGCGCGGCCTTGGCCGTCTACCCGAACGCATGCGTTTAGGACGTCAGGCAGAACGCCGGCGCAAAGCGGATGACCAACTGCTGCGTGCTTTTGCAGAACGGGCACAGCAAAAGCCTGATGCCGCGATCAAGGCGGCAATGACGCAAATCGACGATGCAAGCATGCCACCGCTGCATCACCTCTTCGCGATAGATGCTCAAATCGATGCGCTGATCCACGCCGATGCAAAAGTACGGGAAGAGCGAGGCCTTGCGTTAGAGCAGCAGCTAGAGCAGGTTCAGAAAAACTTCCCCAAATTCGCACATTTTCTGCGCTTGCATGTTGGCCAACGTCTGCTCGATGTCCCCCTGCCGGAGCTCGCCGAGCAGGTGTTAAAACCGGTCTTTAAAGCTAAGCCCAAAGACCCGGCTGTGCTGCGCTTAAAGCTGGGGTTGTTTCAAGCACAGCAGGATCATGCCGCGATTGCTGAATTGATACCCGCTTTGCGCCGGCATCGTCTGCCCGATATTACACCGACCGATCTGGCCAATTTAGAAGAACGCGCTTTCCTAGGCCAGATGAACCAAGCGGTTGCCGATAATGATATTGATCGCCTCTCGCGCCAATGGGCGCGGGCCAATCCGCAGATTGCAGCCAGCAGCAAGGTAGTACGTGCCTATGCAAACGCTTTAAACCGTATTGGTTCGCCAGTGTCAGCGGCAAAGGTGTTGGAAAAACGCATGGCGCAAAATTTAGATGTCGAGTTGCTACATGATTGGGCCGAACTGGCGCATGATGACATGCAGGCGGCCAGCGAACGACTGGCGAATCTGGTACCCGATGCCTTTAATCAACCCCGCCAAGCGAATGCCGATCCCAGCACCAGCATGCTACGCTCGGCTTATGCCTATGCACAGGCAACCGTCTTGCTGGCAGCAAATAAAGCTGACCAAGCACGGAACTGGTTGGGTAAAATTGAGAGCTTGGATCATGATTGGCGCTATTTAAAAATCGCCGCACGGGTTCATTGCAAGCTGAAAGACAACACCGAAGCGTGCATTCTATTTAAGCGTGCGCTTGATAAGCTCAACGTAGCTGCGGCCGGTATTCGTGATTGATGTCGATTTAAGAGCCTTTATTGATCGCCTAGAGGCCATGGGCGAATTGGTGCGGGTAAAAGAGCCGGTTTCGCCCGATCTGGAGATGACCGCACTGGCCGACCAGGTGCTGCGTTCAGAAGGCCCAGCGATTCTCATTGAAAATCCCACCGGATTTAGCCAGCCGGTACTGCTCAACTTATTCGGCACCCCGAAGCGGGTTGCGCTGGGGATGGGCGGTGAAACCCTAGATGATCTGCGCGAGATTGGTCGCCTGCTGGCTTTTTTAAAAGAACCCGACCCGCCTTCCGGTATTAAAGAGGCTTGGAATAGCCTGCCGATCTTTAAACGGGTGCTGGATATGGCCCCGAAAAAGGTCCGCAAAGCACCCGTCCAAGAGGTGGTGCTGGAGGATAAGGATGTGGATTTGCAGCAGTGGCCAATTGCGCGCTGCTGGCCGGAAGATGTCGCGCCGCTGATCACCTGGGGGCTGGTGACAACGCGTGGGCCGATTCGCCGGGGCAAGCCGGCTGATGCCAAAAATCAAGAAAATGCGGCAATCAGCGATAAAGGTCGCTTGAACATGGGTATTTACCGACAGCAGGTCATCGGTAAAAACCGAGTGATTATGCGCTGGTTGGCCCATCGAGGTGGGGCGCTGGACTTTGCTGACTGGCAACAGGCTCATCCAGGCGAACCTTTTCCGATAGCCGTTACCATCGGCGCTGACCCGGCAACCATTCTCGGCGCGGTCACCCCGGTGCCCGATGCTTTAAGCGAATACGCCTTTGCCGGTTTATTACGCGGTGAGCGTACCCGCTTGATTACCTGCAAAAGCCATGATTTGCTGGTGCCTGCTTCAGCAGAGATTGTGTTAGAAGGGTTTATTTACCCGGATGATATGGCCGAAGAGGGCCCATACGGCGATCACACCGGTTATTACAATGAGGTGGAGCGTTTTCCGGTGATGACTGTCACCCGCATTACCCACCGGAAAAACCCGATTTATCATGGCACCTACACCGGGCGACCGCCGGATGAGCCTGCTGTGCTTGGCGTGGCGTTAAATGAAGTGTTTGTGCCACTGATCCAGAAACAATTTCCAGAAATTGTAGATTTTTATCTGCCACCGGAGGGCTGTTCCTACCGTATGGCGGTGGTGTCGATCAAAAAACAATACGCTGGTCATGCTAAACGGGTGATGATGGGGGTTTGGTCGTTTTTACGTCAGTTTATGTACACCAAGTTTGTGGTGGTGGTGGATGATGACGTTAATGCCCGTGACTGGAATGATGTGATCTGGGCGATGACCACCCGTATGGATCCGGTGCGCGATACCACCTTGGTGGAGCACACCCCGATTGACTACCTAGATTTTGCCTCACCGGTCTCAGGTTTGGGCGGCAAGATGGGCTTAGATGCGACTAGCAAATGGCCCGGTGAGACCAACCGCGAATGGGGCCGGGCGATTAAGCCTGACCCCAAAGTCGTCGAACGCATGCGACCGATCGCAGAAAAGATTCTGAGCCATAAGCTCGGAGAAACGTAAACCCGGTTATGCGCTATCTAATGGGCATTGGTGCGTTTGGCAGGAATGGCTTCATTGTGATCACCGCTGTTCTAGGCGCGAAGAGCAGCGCCGTTGCCCAGAAAACCTGGGCAGCTGGTTGATTTGTATATTTCTATGGAAGCGCAGGTTACTCTGCGCGTATTATTGTGCCAATACGCACTGATTTCGGCCTTGTTCTTTGGCCTGATATAGCGCCTTATCGGCGCGTGAGAATACCGATTCGATAGATTCTCCGGGTTTGAATTGTGCCAGCCCGCAGGAGATAGTGATGGAGAGTTTTTGCTCTTGATATCGGAAAACGGTACGAGCAAGCTTGTTGCGAATCCGCTCGGCTACGACTTTCGCGCCTTCAGCGTCGGTTTCGGGTAGCAGCATGACAAATTCTTCTCCGCCAAAGCGGGCAACCATGTCGATTTCCCGGATCAGTTTCATCAGGGTTTTGCTGACGATAATCAGTGCTTTATCACCGGCCTGATGACCGTACTCATCGTTAATTCTTTTAAAGTGGTCAATGTCCCATATCGCTAGGGTTAACGGGTGTTCTTCGCGTTTGCTGCGAGCGATTTCGATTTTAATGCGCTCATTGAAGGCCAGCCGGTTGGGTATGCCGGTTAGGTTATCGCGCAGCATTTTCTCTTCACTGCTTTTAAGCCGTGTCTGTAGCAGGCGGGTATGTTTTTCTAGCGAAATGACCCGCTCTCTGAGCCGCTGGTTGTCCTGCTCTACCTTTGCTAAACGGTCTTCTTCGCTTTGATGGAATTCGCTTAGATGACTGCGAATTCGCTCAATGCGCTCATTTAAAGTGGATTTGAGGGTATCTAAATCCGGGGCATTGGATAAATCCTCGGAAATCGAGCCGACTTGATCTTCTACCGAACGATTTAATTGTTCACGTGCGGCACGCTGGTGTTCTGCATCAACGATTTGGTGCTGGGTATGTTCGTCGATGTCCGCTAGGGCTTGGGTGACCTGGGCTAAAAAACGGGTTAAATCGGTTTTTTCACGCTCAATTTGTTGGCGCATATCATTAACCAGCCCGGCAGCACGATCAATTAAAATCGAAGGTAGGGTATCGTCATTTGGGTCTTCTAGCGTCTGTATCAGGCGTGTACGCCGATCCTCTAATTGCTCGGTAATCGCGATCCGGTCAAGCAATAGCGGCAGGGTGGCTTGAATTTGAGCGCGGGTGTCAGCGGCTGGCCGTTGGCGCTCATTGGGTTGTGCCGGCGGTGGGCTTAGCGCTTCAAGCTCGCGAATTTGCTCGCCGAGATCGCCGAGACTTTGGCCAACGGCGTTGATATCAAAATCCGCACTATCTGCATTGCGAAGCTGGTCGCGTAATGAGGCGACTGGTTCATTTAATTCCGGATAGGCTTTATCAACGGCAAATAATAGCCTGGTGATGGCGTTTTTAATCAGTCTTTCTAGTGCATCCTGCTGGTCTTCTAATTCGGTAAACTCGCGCAACAGGCTGTTGTAGCGTTGGCGGTAATCGTCCTCTTGAACGGTCACGTTGCATGCTCCCTGTGGTGATCACCGGCTGCCTGAGCAGTGGTGAGTGTGAATTAGCGGTGGTTTATTGTCATTGCCAGAGGGCAGTGATCGGAAACGCCAAAATCGCCAGCCCAGGTTTGTTCGATGGTTAACGCTTGGCTGACGATGATGTGGTCTATCGCGCGCTTGGGTTGCCAACGTGGATAAGTTGGCGGTGAAACCGCCGGCAGTTTTAACCCATGTGCTTCGCACCAGCGCGGCAATAAACCCATCTCCGGGCTACAGTTAAAGTCGGCCATGACAATACACAGCGGGGCTTGATCACAGAGTGCGCCGATAAAGTTCATTTGCATCGCCCGAGTGCGCTTGCCTAATGATAAATGGCTGTTGATAATCCGCAAGGGTTTTCCATGCCAGTTAAAATCAGCGACTAATACCCCGCGGCCGGGAATGCGCCCCGGCAGTGAAAATTCTCTGGTGTTGATAGCAGCAACCCCGGCGCAAATGCCCAAGGCGTGTTGGCCTAGTTTGCCCAGATTGCGGTTCACCCGGCTGGCCCAGAAGGGAAAGCCTGCCTGCTGGGCCAGATAGGCGGTTTGATTGATCTGCCCGGTGCGAATCGAGCCGGCATCGAGCTCTTGTAAGGCCACGAAATGAAAACCCGCAATGCCCGCCGCGATCAGATCTAGGTTTTGTTGACGGACCGGGCAGGGCAGAATGTGTTTGTGGCTTTTGGTTAAGTAATCGGTTGTCTGGCGGGTATTGATGCCCACCTGCGCATTATAGGTGCATACCCGTAATGGCCCATCGCCGGTCAGCTGGGCGAAATCGTAGCCCGGGGCCTGTTGATTGTGAACGCTGAGATTAGCTTGTGCGCTCATCCTGAAACCAAAGTGTCACCCAAACGTCGGGTGAGCGAGTCGTTTTCACGGTAGTCTACGGGTACATCAATCACACAGACGCGGTTGCTATCAATAGCGGTTTTGAGCAATGTTTGTAAATCATTGCCTTTTGCGACGCGCAAACCTAATGCGCCAAAGCTTTCGGCAAGGGCGACAAAATCAGGGTTGCCGAAGTGCACGCCGGTGGCACGGTTGAAACCCCGTCGTTGTTTTAACTCAATTAAGCCATAACCACCATCATTCCAGATCAGCACGATAATGGGCGTGTTTAAACGCACGGCGGTTTCGAGCTCTTGAACATTCATCATAAAACCGGCATCACCGGTAGCAGCGACGATGGTGAGTTCGGGGTGGAGCAGCTTGGCGGCAATCGCGCCGGGTAGTGCGATCCCCATGCTGGCAAAGCCATTGGAGATAATGCAGGAGTTGGGCCGCTCTGAGCGGTACATCCGCGCCAGCCACATTTTATGTGCGCCCACATCAGAAATCACAATATCGCGACTGCGCAGTGCGGTGCGTAAATCCCAGATTAGTTTTTGCGGTTTAACCGGTAGGCAGTCATCATTGGCATGGCGATTCATATCCTCAATCAGCGCCTGGCGTAAATGCCGGAATGCCGGCCCCTGGTGGGGTGTGGCCTGATCGGAGAGGGTGTCTAGGGCTGAGCTGATATCACCTATGACATGAGTGTTGACCGGATAGTACGCATCAACTTCTGCCGACTGGCGGTCTATGTGAATAATAGTACGGTCGGCTGTGGGGTGCCATAACTGCGGGTGGTATTCGACTAAATCATAACCAACACAAATAATCACGTCTGCCTGATCAAAGCCTACATTGACGTAATCCTTGCTTTGCAGCCCGACCGAGCCTAGCGCCATCGGGTGGCCAAATGGGATCACGCCTTTAGCCATAAAGGTGTTGGCTACCGGAATATTCAAACGCGCGGCCATGTCTGATAGAGCTTGCGCGGCACGGGCACGCACCACGCCATGTCCAGCTAGAATGATCGGGTGTTTGGCATGGCTGATAATTTCGGCAGCCTGAGCCAATGCCTGGCTACAGGCCAGACCCGTTTGTTCAACATCGGGCTGCAATGGCTCTAAACGCGGTTGCTCGACTTTTTGGGCGGCGACATCTTCCGGCAGCTCAATAAAACAGGCGCCACCTTTCCCGCTGGTGGCCTGCTTAAAAGCCCGGCGGACGGTCTCGGGAATGGCCGCCGGGGTGACGACCCGTGAGGCGTAGCAGGTGATCGGCTCGAACATCCGTACCAAATCCAGCACCTGATGCGATTCTTTATGCAAACGGTCAATACTGGCTTGCCCTGCTATGGCAATCAGTGGCGCATGGTCCATATTGGCATCGGCAACCCCAGTGACCAGATTGGTCGCCCCAGGGC
>DRZW01000233.1 GCA_011380105.1 Halothiobacillaceae bacterium | reverse complement strand
CAACCAAAAAAGCCACTTGTCCGTTTTCTTTGGCAAGCAGAACCACATTATTGCGGCTGCGCTCGCTTGGCCGGTCAAAAAGGAACTGACTTAAATCGAATACACCAGTCAGCTCGCCACGCATATTGGCCAAGCCCGCCACCCATGTTTTAGCACGGGGTAGCGCCACCATTCGTGGCGGTGGAAAAATCGCGCGAACTTCATCGAGGGGGACAAGCATGCGATGACCAGCGACCTGAATGGCCACCGCCTGCCATTGCTCGCCATGCTTTTCGATCTGGGGCAACCCGGCAGCATGCTGAGCAACCTGCTGATCAATCCAGCGCAAATAAGCAAACACGTCCTCTGTGCGTTCCATAACAACTAACCTAAAACCCCATTGAGAATGGCGATTAACTCCTTATCTTTAACCGGTTTGACCAGATACTCTCGTGCACCCTGACGCATTCCCCAAATTTTGTCTGTCTGCTGGTCTTTAGTGGTCACGATAATAACGGGAATATTCCGGGTCTCCGGGTCTTTGTTTAGGGTGCGCGTGGCCTGAAAACCGTTCATCCCCGGCATCACCACATCCATTAAAACTGCATCCGGCTTAACAGACCGCACCAATTCAATACCTTCCTCGCCGCTATTGGCCACCGATACGGTGTGTCCATTACGCTCAAGCATGGACTGCAAAACATATACTTCTGTCGGAGAGTCATCGATGACTGCTATGTGTGCCACTACCCTACACCTCTAGATAAAAATTAAGTATTTGTTTACAAGCTAGCCACCGCATGGATACCCATGCCGATTATGTTGACGACGCAGGCTCTGCCTTTGCAGTATCTAAGTGCGCGATGGCGCCTAAAATCTCGTCACTGGTAAATGGTTTGGTCAGATAATCGGAAGCGCCGACGACTCGGCCACGCGCTTTGTCAAAAATACTGTCTTTACTGGAGAGCAGCACGATCGGGGTATCTGCAAAGCGTGGACTGTTTTTAATCAGCGCAGTGGATTGATAGCCATCAAGACGTGGCATAAGAATGTCGATAATGATAACGTCAGGGTTAAAATCGCCAATTCGTGCTAACGCGTCAAAGCCATCAATAGCGGTCTCGACGGTGCAGCCGGCTTTACTAAGCAGTGTATCGGCTGTGCGGCGAATAGTCTTAGAGTCATCGACCACCAGCACCTTCATGCCACTAACATCTGGTTTTTGTTGGTTTTCTTCCATGCTCAATCCCTTTAATGACCGCCTAAGCCGAGCGACTGATACGCTCTGACTTTGACTGCGTTATAAACCATTTAGGACTTAATGTATCGAACCGACCTGTTTTTAGCAAACAAAAAAACGATTCCTAACGTGCCCATTTGCTAGCACTGCGAACTTTCCAGCAGATATGAACCACTTGGGCTCTGGCTAGCAGTCGGTTAGACAAATTCCTGCCCACATCGGTTTTGAGCAATCACCTGCGCCCGGCAGGATGGTTATTTAAGCTACAATACGCCACAAACTTCGCGTGCCGGTCACGTCGCAGTCATGAATGACAGAGCACAATGCCGGAAAACATCCGGTGCTGCAACAATGAAATAAAAGCTTTTAGGACACGCTCGATGAACGCCAAACTCACACTGACTGATAACAGCACCCCAGAATTAGATGCCCATTACTGCGGCCCTCTAATGATGATTGAGCAACACATCATTGATAACCAGCGTACGATTGAGGCCTGGTTTCGGGAACGCTTTCGAGAAACACCGGCCCCGTTCTATGCCTCGGTAGATTTACGCAACGCGGGCTATAAACTCGGCCCGGTCGACACCAACCTCTTTCCCGCCGGGTTTAACAATTTAAATCACAGCTTCGACCCACTGGTGGTACATGCCATTCAATCGGCAGTTGAGCACGCCTGCCCCGAAGCTAAGGGCATGTTGATTATCCCTGAACGCCACACCCGCAACCTGTATTACCTTGAATCCTTGGCGACGATGGCCGAATTATTTGAGCTGGCGGGGTTTGAAACCCGTATAGGTAGCTTAGAGCCCATTGAAGAACCAGTTGATTTTAAGCTGCCCTCCGGACGTACCCTCAGGCAGCATCCAATCGAGCGCATTGGCAACCGTTTGGAAGTCGATGGCTTCTCACCCTGTACGATCGTTTTGAATAACGACTTAAGTGCCGGTCAGTTACCGCTGTTAGAAGGATTGGAACAACAGGTCGTCCCGCCTGCTGCAATGGGTTGGTGGAACCGCTCGAAATTCACCCACTTTAGCGAATACCAGCAACTGGCCGAAGAACTTGGCGCGCTGATCGATCTGGACCCATGGCACTTCGCCCCGATGACTTATGACTGCGGTGAGGTGGACTTTAAACAACGCGAGGGCGAAAACTGTTTACAGCGTAAGGTTTCTGATCTGCTGGCGGCCATACAGAAAAAATACGATGCTCTGGATATCGATGAAGACCCCTTTGTGGTGATCAAAGCGGATGCCGGTACATATGGTATGGGTGTGATGATGGTGCGTTCAGCCGATGAAGTGGTGGGCTTAAACCGCAAGCAGCGCACCCGCATGAGCGCGTCTAAGGATGGGCAAATGATTAACCGAGTGATTATTCAGGAAGGGATATACAGCTTTGAGCGCGTCGGTAGCGACGGCCACGTCGCCGAACCGGTGCTGTATATGATTGACCGCCATGTTGTCGGCGGGTTTTATCGGGTTCACACCAAAAAAGGCGATTCTGAAAACCTCAACTCGCCCGGTGCAGCTTTCATACCGCTGCCCTTTACTCAGTCCTGCGTCACCCCGGCACCGAGCGCCCCACCAGACAGCGATCAGAACCGACTTTATTGCTATGGTGTTATCGCAAGACTCGCCCTTCTGGCTGCCGCAAAAGAGCAGCAAAAACTGGAGCAGGCTTAAATGACGTTAAAGCTCGGGGTGCTAATGGACCCCATCGAGAAGATCAAGCCCTGGAAGGATACCTCGTTCGCTATTCTGCTCTCCGCACAGCGACGAGATTGGATCTGCGAGTACATCCAGCCCGATGATCTTTATTGGAATGGCACACAAACGCGGGCCATTGCGCGGCGTATTACGGTATCTGATCAAAACCAGGACTTCTACCAAACCCAGCCGCCGCGTGATATCGCCTTAACCGAACTGGATTTACTCATCCAGCGCCAAGACCCACCGGTTGACTTAAATTACCAGTACGTCACCGGACTCTTGGCTTTAGCAGAACAGCAGGGCCTGTTAGTCGCCAATCGGCCTAATGCGTTGCGCGCTGCCAATGAGAAACTACTCGCACAGCATTATCCGCAGTTCTGCCCACCGAGTTTCGTTTCCCGCAAGCCCGATGAGATTAAAGCCTTTTTGCACGAGCATGAACAAATCATCGTCAAACCGCTCGACGCAATGGGCGGAGCGGGTATTTTCAAGCTAACCACCACAGACCCTAACACCGATAGTGTGTTAGAAATGCTGACCAATAGCAGCAAGCAACTCATTATGGCGCAGCGGTTTATCCCCGAAATCAGCACAGGTGACAAACGCGTGCTGCTAATTGACGGCGAGCCTTTTAGCCATGCGTTGCTACGTACACCCGGTGAAAACAGCGTTCGCGCCAACCTAGCTGCTGGCGGCAAAGGCAAGGTTGTCGCGATTGATCAACGCGACCGGGAAATCGCCGCAGCCATCGGCCCGGAACTGGCCGGGCGGGGCTTTTGGTTTGTCGGCTTGGATATCATCGGCGGCTTTTTAACCGAGGTTAATGTCACCAGCCCAACCTGCGCCCGCGAGATCCATGCTGCCACCGGCATCGATGTCACCGGCAAACTCCTCGATGCGCTCGCTGCCAAGTGCCTAACATAACCCGCCGACAATGGTTGCAACGAGTCGCAGCAGGCAGTGCGGCCATCCTAAGCACTGGCCTGATACCCGGCTGTAACCGCCCGGTTGATTTTCAGGAAGTTGGGTTTGCCGTCTTTGGCCAGATCTGGCGGCTGCGCTTTGCCAACACTGACCCTAAGTTGATCAACCAAGCAGCCAATCTGGCGGAAAACTGGGTCGAGCCGCTGTATCAACAGATTCACCCCTACCAGGAAAGCAAACTAACCGAGGTGAATCGCGCCCTGCAGGAGCAGGGTATCGCCCGCATTAGCTCGGATATAAGCGCACTCTACGAGCACGCCCGCTTTCTTTTTGAAGCGACCAACGGTTTATTCGATGCCAGTATTGGCGGGTTAATCGCACTGTGGGGCTTTCATGCGGACGGTGAGCCGGATCGAAGCAAACCACCCACTGAGCGGGAAATTCGCAACTGGCTGGATAAAGCGGTTCAATTTGACGCAATCCAACGTCATAACCAGACCTTGTACACCACAAACCCATACGTTCAGTTGGATTTCAACGCTATCGCCGAAGGCTACGCGGTCAGCCAGCTGATTAAACAATTCCGAACCATGGGGATTAGCAATTGCTTAATCGATCCAGGTGGGGATATCACCGCGATGGGGCTGGCAGGTAATCGCCCTTGGCGTATTGGCATCGAACACCCGCGCACCCGCGCATTGGTGGGCACCATTGCCTTAGAAGATGGCGAATCCATCGCCACCTCTGGGGATTATCAGCGCCAATTTGAATATCAAGGCCAGCGTTATGCGCATATCATCAACCCCAAAACAGCGCGTCCGGCACAAACCCTAGCCAGCGTAACGGCAACCGGTGCCAGCCCGGTCTATTGCGATGGTGCCACCACCGCCCTAATGCTGACCGATCCGGCGAAAGACCACAAGCTGATTGCCGAGATCATGCAACGCTGCCAAGTAAAGCGCGTGCTGATGATTGACCGCGAGGGACATAGCTGGGCCAACCGCGCCATGCATGACACACTAGAGCCAATCGACGCATCAGCGTTTTGGCAAGAACCCATCACCCTGTTACCAGAATAGCCCCGAAAGGCGCAAAACCACCCAAATTGGACTTGGGGCAAGCCTGTCGGGCGCGCTAAAATCAAGTGACTTCATAACAACACCGCACAGGAATCAACTTGGCCAAGGATATCTCCAAAGGAATCAAGCAAGCACGGCGTTGGATACCCAGACGCGCCATGAGTGTCGCGTTAACGCTGGCCATCATTGCACATTTGGTCATGCTATCAATAATCATCACCCGCCCTGAGCCACCAACCAAGCCATCCGTCATTGAATTAGCGCTTGATGCCCCGATTTCTGATCAGACCCGGGATGCAGGCCGGATTCAGCTTAAAGATGCGGATGATGCGCCCGCCGACCCCCGCCTGGCCGGACAGCAAGACCCTTTAACCGAGGATGACAGCCGCCTTGATGACGGCGATGGCTTTGAGCGTATCGGGGCTGATGGTCAAACCGATAATCAACGCGATTTCGCCTCACCTGACCGCTTTGATCAAATCCAGACCGAATTAGTCGCAGCATTGCGCACCGGTTATCTGACCAGCCGTGATACAGATGGGCCGGAGGGGCATTACCTATTGGCCGTCCAGCGGCAAATCGAGCAATATGGCAATAACAATTACCCACAGGAACTAATTGACAACGGCCTCTCCGGGCGTTTGGTTTTAGAGGTGCTTTTAAATCAAAAGGGGCAGGTGCTCAACATCGCCATCCGCCGGTCTTCCGGCTCAGAAACGCTAGACCGCGCCGCGCGTAATCTGGTGCAGCTTGCCTCACCCTACCCGCCATTCTCCGAAGAGCTCGCCAATGAATACCAACGTTTAAGCATTACCCGAACCTGGGTTTTCTCCAGCGCACATCGACTGACAACAGAATAACCCTCCCCCAAGGCGATTTAAACAAAAACAGCATTGCGCAAAAACTAACCAGACCCTATACTGCCCGTTTTTCAATTTTGGTGGATTTTTACGCCCACTATTGTCATTATTTGCCCGCAACGGCAGAGGTTAAGAGAACATGGCAGTTGAGCTCCCAGAAGGTTACAAGCCCTCGGAAGACGAGGAATACATGAACCCCATGCAGATGGAGTATTTCCGGCGGAAGTTACTGGCATGGCGCGAACAATTGATGAACGAGTCAAACTCAACCATCAACCATCTACGTGAAGAAAACTGGCAAGAGCCAGATATCAACGACCGGGCCACCCTGGAATCGGATGCGGCTTTAGAACTCCGCACGCGTGACCGCTATCGCAAGCTAATTAATAAAATTGACAAGGCGCTCAAGCGCATTGCAGAAGGCGAATACGGCTTTTGTGAGGAGACCGGTGATGAAATCGGCTTGCGCCGTCTGGAGGCTCGGCCGATTGCCACGCTGACCATCGAAGCCCAAGAACGCCACGAGCGCCTCGAACGCGTTCAACGCGAAGACTAACCGCAAAACCGGCCTTGCCCTGATCCGGGCTAAGGCCGCAGAGTAGTGATCGAATCATGCCAACAATTCTGCGCAACCTAGTTTTCAGCGCCGGGTTAATCGCGGGTTTATCGCTATCGACCTCAAGCGCTGATCAGGATGTAGAATTCGTCGACATCCACACCAACATAGGCACCATCAGCCTGACCCTTTACCCGCAAAAAGCACCTCAAACGGTCGCTAATTTCCTTGAATATGTGGATGACGGGTTCTACACCGACACAATTTTTCATCGGGTTATACCCGACTTTATGGTTCAGGGCGGTGGGTTCACCCAGCAGTACGAACAAAAACCGACTCGTGACCCTATCCCTAACGAGGCCAACAATGGCTTAAAGAACAAGCGCGGCACCATTGCCATGGCCCGAACCCAAATACCGGACTCGGCTACTGCACAGTTTTTTATCAACCTAACCGACAACGACTTCCTAGATTACCGTGATGACAGCATCCTAGGTGCTGGCTATGCCGTATTTGGCAGCGTGACCGAAGGGATGGATGTGGTCGATGCCATGGCGGATATTCCAACAGGCCCAGGCGGCCCCTTCCGGCAGGATGTCCCCCAGCAGCCTATTATTATTAAATCGGTTGAACGGGTAGATGCCCGCTGAACAGAAACTGCCCGCGCCGGATCAGGTTCCCCGCCAGTGGGTGGGAGCGCCGCCAGAACTGGCAGAACTTGACGCGGCGATAAATCAAGCCCAACTGGTTGCGCTCGATACCGAATTTATCCGCGAGCGCACCTACTTCCCTAAACTTGCACTACTGCAATGCTGCATTGACCAGCAGCCATCGGCCTACTTACTCGACCCCACCACTCTGAACTTGACCAATTTCTGGTCGACCCTAGTTAGCAGCGACGCCACCGTAGCCATCCATGCCGGCAGCCAGGATTTAGAGCTGATATTACAACAGGCAGGTACACTACCCGAGAATCTGTTCGACACCCAGAT
>DRZW01000123.1 GCA_011380105.1 Halothiobacillaceae bacterium | reverse complement strand
CCACCAGACCATGGCGCAAATCCACCGTTTCTGCTCGATTGAACTAGGTGCGTTTTATCTGGACATCGTTAAAGATCGTATCTACACCGGTCAGCGCGATGCGCTCATGCGCCGCTCGGCGCAAACGGCTATGTGGCGGACAGTTGAAGCCTTAACCCGTTGGATTGCCCCAGTGTTATCGTTCACCGCTGATGAAATCTGGTCACACCTGCCGCAGCAGATTGAGCGGGAATCAAGTGTTTTTATGGCCACGCATCTTGACGATTTAAAGCCGTTGTTATCCAGTGGTTCTGAGAAACCAGGACAGCGCGATTTCTGGCGGCAGATTATGACCGTGCGTGATTGCGTCAACCGCCACGCGGAAACCGCCCGCAATGAAAAACGCATTAAAGCCAACCTCTCGGCTCAAGTCACTATTTATGCCGACCAGAAAATCCGCAACCTGCTCGCCGAATTAGGCGATGAGCTCCGCTTTTTACTAATCGTCTCCGATGCCAATGTGGCGACACTCGATGCACGTCCAGCCGATCTAGCCGAAGAAGAAATTGAGGGCTTAGGCTATATGGCGGTATCCATTGCCGCAGCCGATGCGCCCAAATGTGCGCGTTGCTGGCATCACAGACCTGATGTCGGCAGCCACAGCCAGCACCCAACACTCTGTGGACGCTGCATTGAAAACATTGATGGCGCAGGCGAAACCCGCCAGTTTGTCTGAGTGATTTAATGCAACCCAGTCTACGCTGGCATAACCTAAACTGGCTCTGGATAGCGCTGATGGTCATCCTGGCTGACCAGGCCAGCAAGATTGCTGCCGATTTACTGCTGAGCTACGCACAACCGGTGGCGGTTCTGCCGTTTTTTAATTTAACATTGCTCTACAATCCCGGAGCGGCCTTCTCGTTTTTAGCCGATGCAGGTGGCTGGCAGCGCTGGTTTTTCTTCACCCTAGCGGTGGTAATCAGTGTGGTGTTAGCCGGGTGGCTGCTCAAGCTCCCGCAGCAGGCGCGGCGGCATCAATGGGGTATCTCGCTGGTAATTGGTGGCGCCATCGGTAACGCAATCGACCGGATTGCCTATGGGCATGTGGTGGATTTTTTTGATTTTCATTTAGCCGGTTATCACTGGCCGGCTTTTAATATCGCTGATGCCGCGATCACCATCGGTGTGGCACTATTGCTCTGGGCGGAGTTGACTCGAACAGACCATCAAGGTAGCAACTCATGACCGACGCGCAGATCACTCTTCAACCCCTCACTATCAGCAGCTGGTGGCGTTTGATCTACCCAATGGGCAAAGCGCTGCCCGCACCGTCGAGCATATTAAGGGTGATGATGTATGCTTGGACTTCAATCACTCATTAGCTGGTTGCCATGCGCAGTTATTGTTCACATCTTAGAAATTGATGGAGAAAAAGCCGCTGATGGTTGATTACGCTGTAGCTGAACCAATGAAGATTCTACTGGCTAATCCGCGCGGCTTCTGCGCCGGGGTTGACCGCGCGGTGGAAATCGTCGAGCGCGCGCTTGAACAACTCGGCGCGCCGATCTACGTGCGTCACGAAATCGTGCACAATCGCTATATTGTCGACTCACTCCGCGAGAAGGGCGCGGTGTTTATCGAAGATTTAGCCGATGTGCCTGATGAGGCGACGTTGATCTTTTCTGCGCACGGTGTTTCCCGTGCCATTCAGGATACCGCCAAAGAGCGGGGGCTGACTGTCTTTGATGCCACCTGCCCCCTGGTCACCAAGGTGCATGTAGAGGTCACCCGACATGCCCGAGCCGGGCGCGATGTGGTCTTGATTGGCCATGCCGGACATCCCGAGGTTGAGGGTACGATGGGGCACTTTGACCCCCGCTATGGCGGGCAAATCCATCTCGTGGAAAATATCAACGATGTTGACCGCTTGACCATCAGCAACCCCAATGGGGTGGCATGGTCAACCCAAACGACACTTTCTGTAAGCGAAACGGCCGATATTATTAAGGCTCTTAAGGCGCGCATCCCTAATATCGTGGGCCCCAAGAAGGATGACATCTGCTATGCCACCCAAAACAGGCAGGATGCAGTTAAGGAATTAGCCGCATTGTGTGAGGTGGTTTTGGTGGTCGGTTCGCAGAGCTCGTCGAATTCAAACCGCTTGCACGAGTTAGCCCAAAAGCAAACTAAAGCTTACCTGATTGACGATGCGGCAGATATTGATATCAACTGGTTTACCGACTGCCGGCGAGTTGGGGTGACCGCCGGCGCTTCCGCACCAGAGATTTTAGTCGCACAGGTAGTCGAACGCTTAAAGCGTGATTGCAACGCCACCCTAGAGGAACGCGAACCCACCGTAGTCGAGCACACGGTGTTCCCACTACCGCGTGCATTGCAACGAACCTAATGCGCCTAGTCGCGCATCTTTAGCTGCCTGTTTTAGTGGCATCACCAGCGGCATTGCCAAAATATTTTGCTTCCAGCTCGACAATGGCACGATTAACGCGATAATGCGAAAAAAAGCCGCCAAAGGGAATAAAAGCGGCAATGAAAGTAATCAATCCATCGACTAATTTCAGCTGACGGCGTAGCAGCACGAAGGCCAGCACGGCAACCATCCATAAGAAAAACACGCCATGGATCGGTCCGATCACACTGACAAACTGCGGCATATCAGCCATGTACTTGAGCGGTACCGCTATTAACACCAGCAAAATCAGCGACCCCCCTTCAAACAGGGTCATTATTTTTAAATGGCGAATAGCTGCGAGCGATGGCGCTTGATCACCAACCTGCGTCTGATCTGACATACAAAAACCTCGGTTAATCTAATGGGCTTGTTAGCGATAGATTGAGTTTATAGCGAAGAGTTCAGTTTATCATCCTCGCCTGTCGCGACCCGAATCTGATTGTTCTGATTCCGACTCGGCGATCTGCCCGCCAGTTTTATCAGTTGCTGCGCACCGGGTTATATCCTGGCCGCCCTCAGCGAGTTCACAGCCTTCCAAACTAGGCAGGGGCTGATTCGAGACCGTTCCACCCAGCTCATTGACCGACTCGGCTATTTCCGCTAAACGCTGATCGAGTGCGTTGACATGATCCAACAAACGATCGACCACAGTTGCCACCGGGTCGGGCATGTCTTGGGCGACGCCATAGGCATCAAAACCCAACCGGTGGGCAATACGCCGCTGAGCCTCAGAGGTGGCAGGCCGCTTGCCCACAATGCGCGCGGGTATGCCCACCAAGGTGGATTGAGCTGGCGCATCTTTGAGTACCACCGCATTAGAGCCTACACGCACCCCTTCGCCCAGTACCAATGGGCCAAGAATTTTTGCCCCAGCGCCAATCACTACCCCGTTTTTTAAGGTAGGATGGCGCTTGCCTTCCTGCCAGGTCGTCCCCCCTAACGTCACCCCGTGGTACAGCGTGCAGTCGTCGCCGATTTCAGCCGTCTCACCGATCACCACACCCATGCCATGATCGATAAAAAAACGCCGTCCGATCCGGGCACCTGGGTGTATTTCAATCCCAGTCAGCCAGCGGCTGACGTTCGAGATCAGTCGCGCCAACAACCGCCAGTTGCGCTGCCAGAGCCAGTGCGCCACCCGATGCCACCAGACTGCATGCAAACCCGGATAGGTCAGCGCAACCTCCCAGCGGTTGCGTGCCGCCGGATCACGAGCAAATACACTATCGATGTCTTCTTTAAATTGATTCCAGCGCTTACCCATGTTCTTGTCTATTTGCGAGCTGTTTTTCCAAAGCAGTTATCATACCGTGAATAATCTGCACTTCATCCTGCTGGATCTGACCGCGCTGAAACAGCAAAGCCAGTCGTTGCATTAGCTTCGCTTGGCGCTGGGCTCGCAATGGCTCATCCTCACCGGTGGTAAAAAAGTCTGTCTGCGCAACCAGCCCCTCTAACCTGCGTAACATCGTCAACACCGCCGACCGTGGCGCACCGGGTGGTAAAGCAGGTAACTCTGGTGCACCTGCGGCATAGTGAAGCTCATAGGCGATTATTTGCACCGCTTGCGCCAGATTTAGCACCCCAAACCGGGCATCGGCATGGATGGAAACGATTTGATTGGCCAGACCCAGCTCGGTATTGGTCAGGCCAGTGCGCTCAGCGCCGAACAGCAGCGCCACCCGGGCCGTTGGGTTAGCCGTGACCGCTGCATTGATCTGCCATGCCGCCGAGCGGGCATCAAACTGCGGCAAGGATAATGCCCGCGAGCGGGCGGTCGCTGCCCACACCTGATGACAATCGGCCACCGCCGACTCAATATCGGAGACAATCACCGCCTGATCGAGGATATCAGCACCATGCGTGGCCATAGCGCGGGCTTTCTCGTCCACCGCCGCCTGTGGGGCGACCAGGGTTAGCTGTGATAACCCCATCGACTTCATTGCTCTGGCCGCCGCACCGATATTCTCGGCCATCTGCGTTCGACAAAGCACTATTTTAATTTGTGAAAAAGACATCACCCACCCATTGACAATAAACACAACCCGCCCCGCTTGGCACCTACTAGCGCCTCGAAAAAACCGACTGCGCAGTCTAGTTGCGCTGTCACGTGCGGATTTTAAGCATTCATGCTTTTCGTCACTCGCCTCAACTAATTCGCCCGGAGCGAATCGAGTCGCGCCCCGCGTGCCCGAGTACAGACCAAATATGACCTATAACCTTATCTTACTGATAGGTCTTGTCACTCACTGCGCAGGGATTTGGATTCAAACTTACCCGCTGCGGCTTTTCGAGGCTGCCCTATAAGGTTAAAGTCGGGTTTATGCTAAACTTAAGCCAAATAGGTAAACCGCAACATAGGGATTACAGCATGGAAGCCCGACTCGGTTGCGCCACTCATATCGGGGGGCGCGCAGAACAACAAGACGCGGTTGGCTGCTTTTCCGACCCGGCACGCGGCATCTACTTTATCGCACTAGCAGACGGGATGGGTGGGCACAAACACGGCGCCCGTGCTGCGCAGATCGTGATTGAAACTGCCGAAATGTTCTGGCAAACCTTAAACGCGGGGCTGCCGGCAGACCCGGCGGCGTTTCTCGATGACTTCACTTTACAGGCTCATCGTAGCATGCAGATCCAAACCGAAGGTCAGGGTCATGCCACCATGGTGGCCTTGTTGGTGGGCAGGCAGCATGCCTGGTGGGCGCATGCCGGTGACAGCCGGTTATATCACTTCTCACCACAGCGGCCTATCACTCGTACCGCAGACCATAGTCTGGTTCAGGAATTATTTGCCGCCGGCGGTCTTAAAGAACATGAAATGGCCAACCACCCCGAACAGCATATTCTGTTCCAGGGCCTTGGCGGTAACGCACCGCCTGAACCCTGCCATGATGATGTGGCGCTCGACCCGCAGCACCGGTTTGTTTTATGTTCCGATGGCTTTTGGGGCGCCGTTGGGCCGTCAGAGTTTGCCCGATTATTTGCGGCAGATGATTTAGATAGCGCCGCACAGGCTTGGGCGCGGATAGCCGCACAACGCAATGGCGCAAGCGGTGATAATATTGCCATCGCCATACTAGACACCACCGTTTGAGGAGTTCTCAGATGCGCGTTTTCAAATTATTTTATAACCGCTCTGCCCGCTACGGTCTGTCTGCAATCTTAACCATCATTCTCGTCTCTGGCTGTCAGCATACCCAAACCAAACCGGATCAACCAGCCGGGGGGGATGAAACTGCAGAAACCCACTCTGATCAAGCACAGGCATTGTCTCTAAGCGAGATTCTGCAAAAGCTGCAAGATGGCAACTATGATGATGGTCAGAGCGCACTGGAAACATATCTTGAACAGCACCCTAATAGCACGATTGCCAACCGCTTATTCGAACAACTCACGGCTGATCCTGAATCTTATCTGGGTTCACAGCACTATTTTTATACCGTTAAGCCCAACGATTCGATCAGCGCGATTGCCGCCGAGCATCTCGGTGATCCGTTGTTGTTTTTGATCTTGGCTCGCTATAACAATATTGACCACCCAGGCCGCGTGATGGTTGGCCAACGGCTACGCATTCCGGATAACTTTGCCACGCAAGCCACACAAACTGAGCAGGCCGAATTGCAATCGGACATGCTGCCCGCACTGGAAACCCGCACCAGCGTCGGCTTGGCCCCGGCACAACAAGACCGCGAATTTGACCCCCAAGAACAGGCCGATCAGATTAAAAGCCTGATCGCAGCACAGCAGTGGAACACCGCTCTGGCAAAAATTGCCCGCATTCAGGAAGAGCATGGCTCCGAGCACGACGCCTTGCTAAGACCACTCAAGGCGCAGGCCAAGGCTCAGCTGTGGCAACATCGCGGTCAGGTGCTGCTAGAACAGGGGCAAACCGCCAATGCCATCGATGCCTTTGCCACCGCCCTGAACTATCAGCCTGATCTTGAGCCCGCCGCCAGCACCTACCAAACGCTGGTAACAGAAAAAGTAACCGCGCTGCACGAACAGGCAATCGTCCTCTTTCGTAACCAGCAACTACAACGGGCGATCACGCTTTGGGATGAGGCGCTGGAACTCGACCCGAACTTCCATCCGGCAATGGGTTATAAATCCCACGCACAAGAGCTGCAGCGACGTTTGGAGCGGTTGGAAAACACCAGCAGCCCCTGAAAACTTAAAGCCGCCGGTCACTTCGTAGGCGGCTGTGTTGGTAGCCGGTCGGTGCCATTTTGATTAACCGGATTGCCCGATTGCGATTGCTCAGCGCGCGCCTGTAATAACCGAGCTTCGATTGAATCGGCCATGGCATTGTAGCTAGCAAACAGGCGGGCAAATTCATCCCGACGGGTCAGGCGAATCCGCTGATCGAGCTGTCCTGCCGCAGTGCGCCGCATTGCCCGTTGCAATAAATCCAGAGGAATCTGCAAACGCCGCGCTAGCCAGAACACCCCAAACAAAACCACAATTAGGGTCACCGCAAACAGCGCCAACATGGCCAATAACGAGATTCGAGCAGCATGATCCAGCGCGGCGGTAGACACGCCCACCTCCATGTGGCCAAGCAGATGTTCCTGAAAACGAATCGGTGCCCTGAAAATTAATAGATCGGCCTTATCCCGGAGCTGGTAGATCTGCATTTCACCGCGCTCGGCGAGCAAGCGCGCCTGAGACTCCAGAGCCTGAAAGCTACCCACGGCGGCCGGGTCATCGGCTGCTACCACCTGCCCATGCCGGTCGAGCACGGTCAAATGGACGATATCTTGGTTCGCCTGCATGTCGCGTACCTGAGCCGCCAACGAAAGCTGATCCTCCAAGAGCATATCCTCAACGCTCTCAGCGGCCATTACTTGGGCTAAAGTTGAACCGTAATCAAATACTAGATCGTGCATGACCCGGCTCTGGGT
>DRZW01000127.1 GCA_011380105.1 Halothiobacillaceae bacterium | reverse complement strand
CTACCAACTGAGCTAAGCCGGCAACGGGCGGCATTAAACCAAAACATCCGCTCCCTTGCAAGCCGTTTTGTTAAAAAAGCACAAAAACGCTTAACGTCTGGCACGGGCTATGCGGATTAACCCAGAAAGCACCAAGTTGGGTTCAACACGGACCTTTAGTTGCGGATCGAGAAGTTCATGAATCTTGGCCGCATCGCCCCCAGAGATCATAACAGCGGTATTGTCATCAGCCAGTGCCGCCTTAAGTGCCAATATCGCCTGCTCTATGCCCGCACCAAAAAGCAAACGCATGCCCGCTACGCGACCAGATTGGGTTTCCAGTGGCAAGCCGATCTGCGAATGGGCAAACTGGGCATTTGGATAGGATAGCGGCTGAAGTGTATTTGAGCGCTCAGGCGTGGCTAGCGCCGGAGCGGCGTTTTCTAAGCCTTTAAGCGCCGCCAGCACCCCTGGCATGATAACCCCACCCTGATGCACGCCATTGGCATCAACGGCATCAACTGTTACTGCCGTTCCGCAATTAATGACGATCGCCGCATGCTGCTCTGCACGGGCATAAGCCTCAATTACGGCACAAAAACGATCTATACCCAGTTGATTCGGTGCATAGTCGGTACGCACACGACAACAGCGTTTTTTGACCTTAAGCGCAACCAATTCTGCCTGTGGGGCTAACTGCCTCAATGCCGCAGACAGCCTCTCGAATCGGGCCGGCTCTACTACTGAGGCGAGATAAAATCGCTTAATCTTCCTTTTACCAAAACGGCTAAAGGTTGAATGTAACGATTGTGATAGCGCCTTATCGGTTTGATCACTACCACTTGTCAATGCCGGCCACTCACAAGTCTCGCTTGGCAGGTCAGCTCCGGGCTTACCTCCAACAGACACTTTGATTCGGCTGTTGCCGACATCAAGATATGCGTTTACTGACACAATGTTCCTCTACGACACACCCGGCATAAGCCGGGCATAATTTATCTCTTCTTGTATGTTCTTGCGCATTGGTCGATCTTGCACGACTACGAAGTTTTCAATTGCTCTGATGTTGCCAGCGTTAAGGCAAAACCCGCACGGGGATCGGCTGCATCTACCGTCTCAAAGTAATCGCACCCGAAAACGGCCATCTAGCCGGTATTCTTTCTGCGGGGTTGTAACGCGCAACCGTCCATTTTGATCAATGCCCCGGGCAACGGCCACTAACCCATCAAAACCCATGCCACTGACTTTAACCGCTTTGTTAGCATATAAGTGGGTATCGGACTGTTGGGCGATAAGCCTGCCCCACCGCTTCGGTGTCTGCAGCGTATTGGCGAGGCGCAAAACCACCTTAGCAGGAAAATCGACTGCTAATCCGGGTACATCCGCCAGCCCCGCCACCGGGTAATCAAACCTGCTCGCATCCGGTGCTAGCCAGTTCACGCCCACGCCACAAAAAAGCCAATCTGCTGCGCCGATCCGCTTATTTTGCGCCATCAAGCCTGCAAGCTTAGCATCACCGAGGAAGACATCATTAGGCCATTTAAGCACCGCCTTCACTCCGCTAGACTGCAACAGGTTAACCAAATCGGCCGCCAGTGCTGTCAACGGCGGAGGGCATGATGCCGGCAGACCACCCCGGACTGCAACTGTAAACCACAACCCGGCACCTTGCTCACTGACCCAAAGCCGACCATAACGCCCCTCCCCTGCTGTCTGCTTGCCGACAATCACAATCAGCGTATCGGTCTTACCGTCATTGTGCGCGGCTTTTTTTAGCAATTTCTCGGCCAAATGGTTGCTGCTGGTGGCAACAGGGCGATACAGGATACGTGTGGCTGTTTGCGCATACTGGTAATGAGAAAAAAGGGTGGGAAGCCAGTAGCTAGGGCGAAGGGTCATAGGCGTTATTTAAGTTTCTGCTGGGAGGGGCAAAACAGCAAGTCTACTGTTACGCATCAGCATATTAGCGGGGATGGCGACCTGCCTGTGATAAAATCGCAATTGTTTGAAGACAAGATAAAGTTTTGCAAAGCGCAACCGATTATATTCGATACAGACCGGCACATAAACCGGGCACAATCAGTTTGCCAAAGCCAAACTACCCGGTCTGAGTTCGAACACGGCTTTAGACCTATAACCTCATTAACAATATCTAACGGGCACTGATTTGGATAAGGCAACCTTAATTGGCATACCTTCAGGCATCGCGGTCATCTTGATTGCTATTGCCATTGGTGAAAACCCCATCATGTTTGTCAGCATCCCCGGGGTGCTGATTGTCGTTTTTGGGACACTCGCTCTTACTTTGTCGATGATCACCTTTAAGCAGTTTATCGGCTCATTTAAGGTGTTAAAGCAGGCGCTTTCCGGGCGGGATGATGATCCGGAGGCATTAATTGAGCGAATTGAAGAGTTGGCTAATATTGCTCGCAAAGAAGGCGCGCTGGCGCTCGAAGATCAAGAAATCGATGATCCGTTTCTAGCCAAGGGCATCGGCATGATTGTCGATGGCCAAGCCATTGAGGTAATTGAGCGTACCTTGGAGCGAGATATTCAAATGTCAGAGGCCCGCCACGAGGGTGGGATTAAAATGTTTTCCAACATTGTCGAGGTTGCCCCGGCTATGGGTATGCTCGGCACACTGGTTGGGCTGGTGCAGATGCTTGGTGTGCTCGACGACCCGGACGCCATTGGCCCGGCGATGGCCACCGCGCTGCTAACCACCTTCTACGGGATACTGATTGCCCAAGGCTTGGCCAACCCCATCGCCCGAAAACTTGAGCTTAGAGCCGAACAGGAAGCACGCGATCACAGCCTGATTATGGAGGGGATTCGCGGCATTCAGGAAGGCATTAACCCACGCATTCTGCGCGGTATCTTAGAAACCTACCTGCCCCGTCATCAACGCGCGAGCGGCGACGAGGATGAGTAAAAAAAAGTGTAAATGCCCACCGCCTTGTCCGGGTTGGCTGACCACCTTTGCCGACATGGCCACCTTGTTGCTGGTTTTTTTCGTCCTGATGCTGTCGATGTCGGTTATTGATGTACAACGTTATGAGCGGGTGATTGAGTCGTTTCACACCGCAGTGGGCGGGGTGCGGGTAGACCGTTCCGAGCCATCTCCTTCCTCTGATTTGTTGCCCGGCTCACCGGATCTGCTCGATGGCGGGGCTTCACCGGATGACACCCTGCCACCACTGGACGACCTCGAACCACCGCCCTTAACCGAGCTGGAGGTAATTCGGGATCAGTTATTGGAAATCCGCGCCGAAGAGCTTAGAAAAGACTTCGAGCAGGAAATCCAAGCCGGTGAAATGGAGATTGAAACCACCGAGGATGCGGTGATTTTAAGGATTACCGAACAGTCCTCATTCCCCTCAGGCTCAGCAACCCTACAGCCCGGATTTTTGCCTGTGCTCAATCGTGTCAGTGAAAAGCTAGTCAACACCGATGACCGGATTGTAGTTACCGGCTACACCGATAATGTGCCCATTCGTACCGCTCAGTTTCGATCTAACTGGGATTTATCCGCCGCCCGAGCAGTGAGCGTACTTACTGTGCTTGAGGAACATGGGGTGGAGCAACAGCGCCTGTCGGCCCGCGGGATGGGTGAGAATAATCCAGTCCGGCCTAATGACAGCGCCGAAAATCGCGCTGCCAACCGACGGGTGGAAATCGCCCTGATACCCAAATGGTTGGATGAAGACGATAAAGAGGCGATGGAGGCCGAGGCCGAAGCCTTTATCAATTTCTAGACTACAAGGGGCATACAGCCAGCCAGTCATTACGGCGAGCGACCGCCTGAGGGTCGCTGTCATCAGCCTTTAAGCTTAAATGGTTTAACCGCGGCTCTTTTAGCAATAATGAATAGCAGCGCAATCGCCCTTGGCGAAATAAATGCACCTCTAGCTGATCACCCGGACGATAACGCGCCATCCGCGCGGACCATTCGCGGGCATTAACAGCAAAACCATCCACGGCGATAATTTTATCCCCGGCGGCAATCCCTGCAACCGCTGCAGGGCCATCTTCGATAACCACACGCACGGTGGCGCCATCATCGCCCTGCTCTTGGATTAGCAGTCCCGTATCGACACCGCTAATCTGTGCTATGGGTTGGGCATGTACTCCAAACTGAGCCAGTTGTTCGACCAAGGCCAGCGGTTCGGTGGAGCGCAGCGCCGAATCAAAAAATTCACCCAACGGTTCTTCCGCCACCGATTCAATCAATTGCTCAATCGCTCGCCCCTCTTGTATTGGGGTATCGGCATGCTCAGACCATATCCGCTGGATCACCTCCAGCAAACTCTTACCTTTGCTGCGCAAATACAAATCAAGCAATAACGCCACAACAGCACCACGGGTGTAGTAACTGACAATCGCATTGATGGCATTTTCATCCTGCTGATAAAAGCGCGTCCAGGCATAAAAACTCGATTCTTCCAGCGTTTGCCGATGCCAGCCCGGCCCCTGTACGGCGCGGTTAATCGTTTGCTGCAACGCTTTGAGGTACTGCGATTGGTCAATCAGCCCGGCATGACGCACCAACCAATCATCAAAATAGCTGGTAAAACCCTCAAAAAGCCACAAAAGCCGCGTATGCGCAGGCTGATCAAGCACTAAACCGGCAAAAGCCGCCGGTTTAATGCGCTTAACATTCCAGTTATGGAAGTACTCGTGCGCGCACAGGCTTAAAAAACGCTGGTACTCATCGGTCATCCCCGACTGCCCCAACGCCGGGAGGTGCTTAGCCGGAAATATTAACGCGGTGGAGTCTGCATGCTCTAACCCGCCAAAACCAGACTCATCGAGTGCGATCAAAAATAGGTATTGCGAGAACGGTGCACCGCCGAACAAGGCGATTTCCGTGCGGCAGATCTGTTCAATATCCGCGGCTATACGATCAAAATCGGTATTGGGTAGCGCGTTGGTAAAGGCCAGCCGGTGGGGCACACCGTCAATTTCAAAGCGACGCTCGATAAAATCAGCAATTTCGACCGGGTAGTCAATCAAGGCGGCATAACCAGCTGCTTGATAACAGCCAAAACCCCGCGCGTCCACGTCAACTGCGGGCATGGTGGTCGCCACACGACTGTTTAACGGGCCGTCGGCCTGCATTACCACCTGGTGAGGCAATGACTCGGCACCATGCACCTGCAGAAAAACGCTGGTGCCATTAAAAAACACATGATCGGCATCAACGTGGGCGGTGCGCACGGAAAAATCAGCACAGTAGACCTGATAACGAACCGTGACCGGCTCGGAGCAGGCCGCCAGCGTCCAGCTATGTTGATCAATAGGCCGCAATGCCACCGGGTGACCGTGCGCCGTTTGGGCACACATATCCATCAGGTGCCGAGCGAAATCCCGGATTAAATAACTGCCAAAAATCCAGTTGGGCAGACTCAGCACTCGTGGCTCTTCACTTGCGGGCAGTGATAATTGCACCTGTATGTAACGTGATCGATGCTTAGCGAACGAGAGTTGATACTTTGGGCCGAGGGCCTGATTCATCCCTGTCTCCTGCAATTACCGTTCTTCGGGCGTATCTGCGGCGATCATCAAGTAAAACTCACTAGAGTGCAGCCGATAACCGGCTAACGGGTGGTTTAAATCCACCTTCACGGTACCATCATTTACTTCGAGAAAGCATCTTAATCCGACCCGACAGTTTGCGTTTTCGTGTTAGGTGTATGCAAGCTAAATTACCGAAATCAACAAATGCGACAATGCCATCAGCTGACCAATCCATGCCACAGCGGGATGGTCAGCAAAGATAGCACAGTGGTTGCTGTGGCGGTGGTGGCATAAAGACCCGTATCCAGACCAAAGCGGTCGCACAGCACCAAGCCTAGCAGCATGGTGGGGGTGGCAGCCGCCAGAACGACCGCCACATAAACATTCCCCCCGGTCGCCACCAAGGTGGCAAAGCCGAATGCGGCTAGTGGCATCCACAACAACTGCACCGCAATGGCCGGACTGACCCTCAGCAATGCGGCTGGCTTTAAGGTTGATAAACGCAAGCTCATGCCCAGTGCGATCAGCATAATCGGCACCACCGCCGCGCCCAGACGCTCTAGCATCGCCATTAAGCCATCCGGGGCGGGCACGCCAGTTAGATTCAAACCCACACCAGCAAGCGCCGCCCACAACGGCGGGACTTTTAATAACGCCAGCAGCGGGTGGCCTGCCTCACCGCGGGTGCCGTAAGCGGCGGCCACCAGCACGCCGATGGATAATAAAATCGGGGTGCCGGCGAGCAAATCGTACTGAATAGCCACCGCCCGGCCTTCATCGCCGAATAAGGAACCGAGCAGGGGCAGCCCCATATAACTGGCATTGGGAAAGCTCGCTGCCAGGATCAGGGCACCAAACTGCGGCCGGGTGAGTTGCATGCGTTTGGCGAGCACATAGATCACCAGCATGGAGGACAGAATACCCACCGCCGAGGTCGCGATAATTCGAAAGCTATCCACACCCAACGGTGCCCGCCAGAGAATCGCCAGTACCAGCGCCGGCAAAAACAAATAATAAACCGAGGTGGTCAACACGCCCCGGGCAGCATCGGCATCCACCCCACCCAACGGCTTATGCCGCCAGATTTGTCCGATGGCGATGGTAGCGAGAATTTGCAATATCACTGAGACCATAAAAAACGCCTGCGGTTGGATCAAGCCGAGCATTTTGCTTAGCATTCTGACCCAGCGCAAGCGCCATCGGACTTCCTTAAGCGCGGTATGATTCAGGCCTTGCCTTCTTTTTTCGCCTGCTCGATCTCAGCGCGGACTTTATCCATATCCAGTTCGCGCACCTTGCCGATTAAATCATCTAGCGCCTGCCGTGGCAGTGCACCACCCTGATTAAACAGCATGATCTGATCACGGAAGACAATTAATGTTGGGATGGAGCGAATCTGGAAGTGTCCGGCGAGCTGCTGCTCTTCCTCGGTGTTTACCTTGGCAAAAGTAATGTCCGGATAATCCTCAGCGGCCTGCTCAAAGATTGGAGCGAAGGATCTACACGGCCCGCACCATTCGGCCCAGAAATCGAGAATCACAATCTCGTTTTCGGTAATCAGCTTTTCAATATTCTCGGCAGTTGCATTCTGCACACTCATAAAACACCTTGTCATCAAACCGGAGTTACGGTTGTTTGTTTGCAGCCGGATTGAACCGACCCAGAATGGCCTATCATGAGGATTATGTTGTCAAAACACAATAGGCGGCATTATTGATAATGAAATCAAACACCCAGATAGCTCTTGGCGTGTGGCTTAATCTGAGCCCCAGCGAGCCATTAGTTGATGTGCCACACCGATCTGATCGAGAATCCGGGCGACGGTAAAATCGATCAGATCTGCAATGGTTTCAGGGCGATGATAAAACGCCGGGACAGGCGGTAGAATCACCACGCCTAGTTCAGCTAATCGGGT
>DRZW01000125.1 GCA_011380105.1 Halothiobacillaceae bacterium | reverse complement strand
CGAATGCGCGGCAACAAGAAAAACAGGATAATCTCCGCGACCACCCCTAAGGCCCACAACGCCCCAATCGCCGCAGCCGAGTAACCCAAGTTAGCCAGATATACCGAGAAAAAGGCGTAATACACCCCATGGGCGGCATGGATTAGAAAGTGCCCTGCTAAAAATCCCAGCATCGCCGGCTGCCGCAGCACCTTGACCATGCCAGCATCATCATGACGGCGAACCGATGGGTGCCCGTCCGGTTCGGGCAAGCGCGTTAAGCTAATCAACAGCAGTAACAACGATAACGACAACAGCGTCGGCACCAGAAACAAACCGAATTGATCGATCAACGCGCCCAAAACCATGGCTGAGACAATAAAGCCAATCGAACCCCAGGCACGCAACGCCGGGTACTGTTCACGCCGAGAACCGAGCAGACGCAGGGCAGCCACATCCATCTGCGATAATAACGGCTGCCACATCAACCCAAAGGCCACCAGCATAAATAGCCACCAGCCAAACCCCGGTGAAAACCAACCGGAGATCATCATTAACAGTGAGATTAATAGTGCACCGCTGGTGGCGATGAGCAACCAGCGGGTCACCTGATTACTGCGGTCAATCAACCACCCCAAGACAGGCGGAGCGATTAGTTTGGTTAGCATGACCGAGCCTAACAGCATGCCAACTTCAGCGGCACTAAAGCCCTGTTTAAGCAAATACGGGCTGAAATAAGGCAGATAAATACCCAACCCCAAGAAAAAGGCAAAATAACCAAACCGGATTGGGTTGAGGGTGGCGAAACTCGACATCAGACCGCCGGGTTAGGGTTGTGGGGATGGGTAAACAACAGGCTGGGTTAATTAGTGCCAACCCACCAGGATGACAAAGCCGCAGTAGCTTTAAGGCACTCGCGGTGTTTCCGGGTTTACCTCTTTATTCTGGCCACGATGACGCAGGGCATGATCCATGAGTGTTAATGCCAGCATGGCTTCAGCAATCGGGGTTGCGCGAATACCCACGCAGGGGTCATGCCGGCCGGTGGTGATGACCTCGCAGGGCTGGCCTGTTACATCGATACTTTTACCCGGCAGACGGATGCTGGAGGTGGGCTTTAAGGCCAGATGGGCGATGATATCCTGCCCGGTGGAAATCCCGCCAAGCACACCACCGGCATGATTGCTCAAAAACCCCTGCGGGGTGATTTCATCACGAAACTCTGTGCCGCGCGCGGTCACACAATCAAAACCATCGCCGATCTCCACTCCTTTGACCGCATTAATCCCCATTAGCGCATGGGCAATTTCGGCATCGAGACGATCAAACACCGGCTCGCCCCAGCCTGGCGGACAGTGACTGGCCGTTACAGTCACCTTAGCCCCCACTGAATCCCCACTGCGGCGCAGATCATCCATATAGGTTTCTAATTGGGGTAACTGCGCGGCATTGGGCCAAAAGAAGGGGTTGTTGTTGACTTCTGCCCAATCAAATTCGCTGGTATCAAGCACAATCGGGCCGAGCTGGGATAAATAACCACGGACAACAACACCGTAGGTTTCCGAAAGCCATTTCTTGGCAATCGCCCCGGCAGCGACACGCATCGCGGTTTCACGAGCCGAGGAACGGCCACCACCACGGTGATCGCGCAGTCCGTATTTCATTTTGTAGGTGTAATCGGCATGACCGGGGCGGAATTGATCAGCAATCTTGCCATAGTCCTTGGAGCGCTGATCTTGGTTTTCAATCAAAAGACCAATCGGAGTGCCGGTGGTATAGCCCTCGTATACGCCCGATAAAATCCGCACCTGATCCGGCTCACGGCGCTGAGTGGTATGCCGCGAAGTACCGGGGCGGCGGCGATCTAAATCTTTTTGCAGATCAGCCTCACTAAGCGCCAACCCCGGCGGGCAGCCGTCAACAATCGCACCAAGCGCCTGTCCATGCGATTCGCCAAAGGTGGTGATACGAAACAGTGTGCCAAAGCTGTTGCCGGCCATACAAAACCCCGCAGGTCAGATTCATCGGTTGAGGAAATTAACCACGGCATGATAACTGATCCGGCTGCATAGCGTTAGATCCTCATAAGTGCAACAGCCTACCGCCGTGAGCATAGTAGGATTTAACCCAAAAAATACGCTAACAGCGGTGAAAAATCGAATAACTCAAACAACGGCCATGGGCCTAAAACCTTCGCCAAAGCGGTGACATATGACTTTAAGCTTGTGATACAAACACCGCTTGCCTGCTATGATAATGAACGTTTCATTACTGTGATCTGCCTGCAAGGAAACCAATTTGCCCATGCGCCAGCCATTTTTCGACCGCCTTTCAGAACAGGCCTTCAAGCAACCTGAAAAAATCGCTATTGAAGACCGACAGCACAGAATTAGCTATGCAGAGCTGTTACAGCGGCTGGCCGATCACCGCCAACAACTAGCTGAGCTGGGTGTTGAACCCGGCCAGCGGGTTTTAGTCTGGGCGCAGAAGAGCAGTAGCACGGCAGTATGGTTATTAGCGTTGATTTCATTTGGTGCGGTTCCCGCGCCCGCGCATCCGGCGTTAAAACCGCATCAGGTCAGACGGCTTGCACACACGATTGATGCGAGTTGGTTGCTGCTCGATAGCGCCCATCTACCCCATTTTCAGGCGACCGAAAACACCCCATCTGCTGAATTTTTTCTGTGCACTCCTAATGGCGATAAGCTCAGCGCGTTGGGGATGCTATCGACCGCACCGGGGAACAACCAGCCGGTGTGTCACGACCCAGAGCTTAAAGAGGCGATTATTTTCTTCACCTCCGGCAGCACGGGCGGGCCTAAAGGGGTTTGTGTGAGCACTGATAACCTCTTGGTAGGCATCGAGCAGGTCAGCGCCTATCTGGGCTTAACCGATCAAGATATCATCGCCGGCATTCTGCCACTGGCGTTTGACTATGGTTTTTCGCAGCTCACCACGGCACTCTACAACGGCGCGCAGATTTATTTTGATGATTATCTGCTACCAGCCGATCTTAAACGCCCCTTGCTGGAAAAACGCGCCACCGTGCTGGCGGCCACTCCGGGGCTGTTGGTACCACTGGCATTGCAACGCTGGCTGCCCGAGGCCGAATCGCTGCGACTGGTTTGCCACTCGGGTGGGCATTTGCCGGTAAAAACGGTACGCGCCCTACGCGCAGGACGCCCAGATGTCGATTTATACTTAATGTATGGCCTGACTGAGGCCTTTCGCGCCAGCTATTTACCCCCCGATGAAGTCGATGAACACCCCGAGTCGGCCGGCTATCCTCTGCCGGGCACTACATTGGGGGTTATTGACGAACACGGGGTGTTGCTACAAGCCGGAGAAGTCGGGCAGATCATTCAAGGTGGGCCATTGGTTTCAATGGGTTATGTCAATGATCCTAAGGCAACCCGAGAACGCTTTATCCGCGCACCTAAAAACTGGCCGGGCGGCGATGAGCAAACGGTGGTCTGCACCGGGGATCTGGGTCATTTCGATACCCAGGGACGAATTTATATTCATGGCCGGATTGATGAACAGCTCAAGATCGGCGGGGTGCGGGTTAGCCCAGAGGAGATTGAACAGGCCGCGGTTGGATTTGATCAGGTTACTGAAGCTGCTGCCGTCAGCCAACCCATTGAAGGTGGCGAGCAGCTAGTGCTGCACATCGCACCAATTATTGATGATATTAACAAGTTACGTCACTACCTGCGCGAACAGCTCGCCCCCTTCCAGCAGCCTGCGCGCATCGTCGCCCATGAGCAACTACCCCGCTCGGCTAACAACAAGTTTGATCGCCAAAAATTACGTCAACCGGACAGCAACTAACTTATGGCCAGCGGATACCAGATTGCCCAACAACACTTAGGCGCAACAGCCGCGTATTTATGGCGCAAAAAGGGGCTGGACATCAGCAGGCATGATACCACCCCCACCTATTGCTATCACGCTGCGGTTATTGATCACCAAATTCAGGCCTTACGCGGCGTGCTGCCCAAACAGATCGCGTTGCACTATGCCATCAAAGCCAACCCGAACCCATCACTATTAGCCCATATGGCACCACAGGTAGATGGGTTTGATTGCGCCTCGCTGGCAGAGATGCAGTTGGCAATCAATGCGTCTGGCGGTCGCAACGCCCATATCTCTCTGGCCGGACCGGCCAAGTCCACCGACGAGCTGGCCTTTGCGGTCAAGCATCGGATCATAATCAACTGCGAATCGGCATCTGAGCTTAACCGGATTGCTGATCTGGCCAAAACACAACAAACCAATGCCAAGGTGGCTTTAAGAATCAATCCGCCGTTTGCTTTCAAGGGCGCGGGTATGCAGATGGGCGGCGGCCCGAAGCCATTTGGTATCGACAGTGAACAAATTCCAGAGTTAATCGCACAATGGCAGGCCGACGCGCATATCCAATTAGTCGGCTTTCATTTGTTTGCCGGCTCGCAGCAACTCAACCCGGAGCTGATCGGGCAGATGTGGCTAGCCTCGCTAAACCTGATCGCTGATTGGCAAGCCGAGACAGGCTTTTCACCGGAGCAGATTGTGTTGGGAGCCGGTCTGGGGGTGGCTTATCACGAACCTGATACACCGTTGGATTTAAACGATCTCAAACCCGCTTTGCGAGAAATGGCGATATGCCAACAACAATTAGGCAATCCATACCTAGCGTTGGAATCCGGTCGGTTTTTGGTCGCACCAGCCGGGGTTTATTTCACCCGGATTGTGGATATTAAGTTTTCCCGGGGGGAGACGTTTCTCCTCTGCGACGGCGGCATGCATCAGCATCTAGCACTTTCGGGGAATCTTGGCGGGGTCATTCGCCGCAACTGGCCGCTGGTGGTGCCTGAACTTTTGGATCAGCCACACGATACCGCAGTACAAATTCACGGCCCTTTGTGCACTCCATTGGATGTGCTGGGTCAGAACCAGCCCATGCCCGCCAACGTAGAACCGGGCATGCACATTGCCGTATTGCAATCCGGCGCTTACGGGGCCAGCGCCTCGCCGAGCGGCTTTTTATCGCGCCCGGCGTTACAGGAACGGCTGATTTAGCCAGTAAATAGACAAAAGCTGCCCAGCGGGCGGAGAAGGCTTAATGTTGGCCTAAGTAGTCAGAGAGCACATCAGCAACCCGGGTGGGTTGTCTTTCGACGCCATCGGCGCAGACATTTGGCGTTTGCAGTGATAATAGTTATCGCGGGTAAACGGTTTTCCCGGCAACCACTCGAAGATACGCGCTTGAAGCTTGGATACCGAGTTGGGCAGACCCAATATCCAGCGAGGATGGCCGCTGCTGCGTGCTGCCATTTGTACCAGCTCTTTCAAGGTAAACTCCTCCGGGCCGCATAAATCCAGCCGTTCGCCACGGGTATCCGCTGGGTTTTTCAAAGCGTGGACAAATGCATTGACGACATCACCCACATACACCGGTGCCATCCGTGCCTGCGGGCAGGCCAGCGGAAACACGCCGGGGGTAATGGCAGCCAGGCGCGCGAATTGGTTAAAGAAATTATCACCCGGCCCGAAGATCACCGAAGGCCGAAAGCTGGTCACGGCAATATCGTGCTCAACACCAAACTGATGGGCGTAATCCTCCGCCCGCCCCTTGGTTTTCTGGTAGAAGCTTGCCCCTTGCTCAGCGCTGGCTCCCAGAGCACTCATGTGCAAATAACGAGATACACCCGCACGGTGTGCATTTTTCAGTACCGTTTGAGTAAAGGTGACATGGGCTTTTTCAAACCCCTCACCATTGTGTTTTTTTTCATTGAGGATACCCACCAGATTGATCACCGCTGCGGCACCAAGCATTAATTCATGCTGTGGAATCACATTACGTTGGGTGGCTATATCTGAATTCGCCGGAGGGTTGGTATCAAACAAATCTACCCGCGGCCAAAGCTGCATATCACGGTGCCGCTGGACATGGCGGCTGGGTATTATTACCTGATAATTTGCTTTGCTAAGCGCCCGAACCAAATGTCGGCCGACAAAACCGGTGCCACCAAAAACAACTATACGACCGTTCGAACCGAGCTCCATGCCACCGATAGCCTGTTCTGACTCGGGTTTGCTCATTACCCTCTCCTAATAGAAAATGCAAAGGCACTGAAATTAACCTAATCATTGCTATTCTAGTGCCTTATTTGGTTAAAATTAACTATTCAAACGCAGTTACTATCGCACAACGTCAATCGTGATCGGATCAGATATGAATCAGCAATACCACACCCACCAAAGCCCTTTTCTGGTAATCGGTGGCGGCATCACCGGACTCTCATTAGCGCTGGAGCTTGCCCGCAAAGGAGCCGCCGTCACCCTGGTGGAGGCCGAAGCACGATTGGGCGGAAATATCCACTCGGTCAAAGAAGACGGCTGGCAAATGGAGATCGGCCCGAACACCCTGTTAGCTAAACTACCTCTGTATCGGTTAATTGACTCACTCGGGCTGGCTGATCAGGTCATCTTTACCCCCGAGGCCAGCAAAAAACGTTATGTCGTCAAAGGCGGCGAACTCATCGCTCTGCCAGATGGACTGAAATCAGCCTTGAAAAACCCACTGATCAACGGCAAGGATTGGTGCAAGCTGTTCTGTGAGCCGTTTCGCAGACCGGCGCGGCATGAAGAAACACTGGCGGAGTTTATTGAGCGCAGGCTGGGTAAAAATATTCTCGATTATTTTGTCGACCCATTTGTTTCCGGGGTTTATGCCGGCGACCCGCAGCGTTTATCCGCTAAAGCCGCCATGGCACGCATACACAACTTAGAGCAGGAGTACGGCTCGTTGCTGCGCGGCGGCATGGCACAATTGCGCAAGAACAGAAAAAAACGCGCTCAAGAAGGTGACGATGGCCTGCCTGATAACTGGCGCGGCAAGCTGGTGAGCTTCCCTGATGGTATTGAAACACTCACCCAAGCGATGGCCGATGAACTAGCACAATACCCCAATGCGCGTATCTTCTTGGCGACGACTATTGAAAACATTGGCAAAAAATCTGGGCTTTGGCTTGCTACCGACCAACACGGCAATGAGTTTTGCGCCGATCAGCTAGTGCTGACCACACCGGCACATCGCACCGCCCAGATGCTCGCCCGTTTTGATGCAAGCATTCAATCGGCGCTAGATGCCATTGTCTACCCACCCATTGCGGCAGTGGTGCTGGGCTATGAACGCAAAGCCGTCAAACATCCGCTCGATGGTTTTGGTGTGTTAATTCCGGGCAAGGAAAAACGCCAGACCTTAGGCGCGTTGTTCTCCTCGACCCTGTTCCCCGACCGGGCTCCCGAGAACCGGGCACTGTTTACCTGTTTTATTGGCGGACGTAAAAACCCCGGCATCAGCGAGCAAACGGATGCCGAGCTAATCGAAACCGTAAACAGCGAGCTCAGCGAAATTCTGAAGATTAGCCAGCCACCCGTTTTCAAGCGCATTGCTCGCTGGTCACATGCAATCCCACAATATGAAATCGGGCATTTAGAGCGCATTGCCGCGATTGACGAATACAGTAAGAAACATACAGGCTTACACCTGATGGGTAACTGGCGAGACGGTATTAGTGT
>DRZW01000126.1 GCA_011380105.1 Halothiobacillaceae bacterium | reverse complement strand
GTACACTACCCGAGAATCTATTCGACACCCAGATTGCCGCCGAGTTACTCGGCATCGCCCACCAACCCAGTTATCGGTTTCTGGTTGAGCAATTACTGGGGGTTAGACTCTGCAAAGAGCAAAACCGCAGCGACTGGTTAGCACGGCCACTGAGCACAGCGCAGTTAGACTATGCCGCCGCCGATGCCTTCTACCTGCGCGAACTGGTTCGGCAGCTCTCAGCGCAGCTCAAACAGCAAGGAAAACAGGACTGGATGGATGAGGAGATGCAAGCGCTACGAAAGGCTGTCAGCGCACCGCCCAAACCCGAACGGTTGTGGCAAAAAATTCGCGGCAACCAGACACTCAAACCACTGGCTCGGGGCATGCTGGCCACACTGGCGGCTCTGCGGGATCAGATTGCCAGACAACGCGATTTACCACGCCGCTGGGTATATCCCGATGCTGTACTGATGAACATCGCCCAAACGCTTGGTAAACCCTCATCCTCCCCCGCTGATTATCCCAGACAAATTGCGCCTTTAAAGCTTTCAAAAGCGCAGCAAGAGCAGCTAATAACAGCGTTAAAACAGGTTTCTCAAAAGCCCAAATCGCAACTACCGACCAGCTCTGTGCCACCCGCACTGTCCCAAAGCGAGAAAGAATTGTTAAAATCATGGTCGCAGATTGTCGATGCAGTTGCAGTAGAGCACAGCATCACCCCGTCTCGGCTGGCAAATCGATCTGATCTCAGGGTTTATCTGCAATCGGATGGCAAAAAGGGACGGATCAGCCGAGGCTGGCGCCAGCAATTACTGGCCGAACGACTCGCTTGCGACATATTAAACCAACATTCCTTCACACCCAGCTTGTAAAAACATGACCGATCAAGACATTATTCGCATGATTCAGGCAGAACTCCCCGATGCCGAGGTTCGACCCGACGGTGAGGGTTGTAATTTTCGGATTGCGGTAACCAGTAGCGCATTTTCTGGCAAAACCCTGCTGCAACAACACCAAATGCTAAATAACATCTTAAAACCGGCGCTGGATTCCGGTGAGCTGCATGCGGTATCTTACGATACCCGCACGCCCCAAAATTAAATCCAGGATCGTTAACGATCTCAATTAACCAAAAAACCGGGGCCAAACCTAGCGGCCGCTTTCCGCCGACTGTTTACCCATCACGGTTAAAAGCCCGCTCCGTATATTGGTACACCAACCAGGTTGTGGGTTTTAACGGTGTACATGCCCTCATCATCAATAGACTTCTCCAAACCGGTCCACAACCGTCATAATTAGGGCGGTATCATTAAATATGGAAATACCCGCCTTCCTATATCAATGGCGAATAAAGTGGGGCTGAATATCAACACAGTCTAGTCAGCGCTGCTTTAAAGGGCCGATTAATTACCTGCGGTTTAAGATTTAATCAAGTGCCGGTATTGTTTTTGAAATCTTATTAGCGGCAACTTGCCGCGCGCCTTGAGTCTGTGCCCGAATCTTAATCAAGAATAAATCCCATGAAAGCTGCCCGCAGTACGCACTACCAAGACGAATACGGCGATATCCGGGTAGAAAGCGATACGAGACTTACCAGCCTGTTCTTTGACTCAAGCGTAGCGCAATCCGCATGGACACCGCATCGACCGGAGCAGTTAAGCTTTGGCTATTATCGGGCGCTGATCCTGCCGCTGATTTTGGCTGACGCGCCCCAGAACATCACGATACTGGGCTTGGGGGGCGGTGCTCTGGCACGCTTTTTATTGCAGTTCACCCCGCATCAAATCACTTGCTGGGACTATCGGCCTGTTTTAGCAGAAATTGCTCAGAATCATTTTGATCTTGATCTTAAGCATCCTCGATTGGAGCTGCATTTTGGCGATATAACCCAAGCGCACTGGCAACCGCAGGACTCGATGCAGGATGTGATTTTGGTAGATCTTTTTGACCACCAGGCAATGGTGGAGCTGCCTGAACCCAGTGTGGCCAAGATTATCGGCCTGTTACGCCCCGGTGGCGTGCTGGCGGTGAATATCTGGCGTAACAATCTGTCCCAGGTTGTCCAGCTACACCGCAAACTAAGTCAGCACCTCGATAGCAAGGCTCTGACTGCACATATCCCCGAACGGCTTAATACGGTGATGTGCTACCGCAAACAGGCTTGGCAGTTTGATGACCTACAACTGGCATGGCAGCGGCGCGAGGGGCAATCTGCGCCTGTTCGTCGTGCGCTTGAGCAGGCTTGGCGCTGGATTGAGCCACAAAACCCGATCAACCCCAACCGGGTAAAACCAAGCTGTGGCTGAGTGCACTACAAATAAGAATGAACGTTTTTTGTAGACAGAAAAAAGCCCACCGTATGGTGGGCTTTTTTCATCAAAGTGGCGCGGCGGACGAGGCTCGAACTCGCGACCTCCGGCGTGACAGGCCGGCATTCTAACCAACTGAACTACCGCCGCTTTGATGGTGGGTGGTGAGAGGCTCGAACTCCCGACCTACGCCTTGTAAGGGCGCCGCTCTACCAACTGAGCTAACCACCCGACAACATGATGTTTGGAGCGGGAAACGAGATTCGAACTCGCGACCCCAACCTTGGCAAGGTTGTGCTCTACCAGCTGAGCTATTCCCGCCTACACCAACTAACAGAAACAAATTTCGGTTAGCGCATGTCGTTTTGTTGGAGCGCATTCTACAAGGTTTCGGGGATGATGCAAGCCTTTTTTTTCAAAAAAATGAAAATTATTTTTCCTAATTGCGGTTCGCCCACTTAGGCGTCGTTATTGCCGGCAGTCAATATGCCGCGTTTGGCCGAGAAATCCAGCATTCGGTTAATCGAGGCTAGTGCGCCTTCACGCACGTTGGGGTCAACGGTCACGGCATGGCTCTCGGGTTCTTCTAGCGCGGCGATCACGCGTGAGAGGCCGTTCATGGCCATCCATGGGCAATGAGCGCAGGAAACACAGGTTGCCGATTTGCCACCAGTGGGGGCTTCAATCAGTTTCTTATCCGGTGCGGCCTGCTGCATTTTATGGAAGATGCCGTAATCGGTGGCGACGATAAACTCGGGGTTATCCAGCTCGCTGGCCGCTTTAATCAGCTGGCTTGTCGAGCCCACGCGATCGGCTTGGGCGACCACCGCCTCGGGTGATTCCGGATGCACCAGCACCGCCGCCTTTGGGTGTTTAGCTCGCAAGGCTTTGAGCTCATCGGCTCGGAATTCATCGTGAACCACACAGGAGCCCTGCCAGAGCAGCATATCCGCACCGGTCTGTTGCTGGATGTAACGCCCTAAATGTTTATCCGGCCCCCATAGGATTGACTCGCCTTGCTCGTGTAGATAGCGGATAATCTCAAGCGCATTGGAACTGGTGACAATCCAATCCGCCCGTGCCTTGACCTCAGCTGAGGTGTTGGCGTAGACCACCACCGTGCGCTCAGGATGGGCATCACAAAAGGCGGAAAACTCATCGGGTGGACAGCTTAAATCGAGCGAACACTCGGCATGCAGATCGGGCATCAGCACGGTTTTCTCCGGGCTTAATATTTTGGCCGTCTCGCCCATAAAGCGAACCCCGCACACCACTAAGGTCTGGGCGGGGTGATCACGACCAAACGCGGCCATATCCAGGGAGTCAGAAACCCGTCCGCCCGTAGCATCGGCCAGCTTTTGCAGCTCGGCATCCACATAGTAGTGCACGACCAACACCGCATCGCGTTGTTTAAGCAGTGTTTTAATCTGCTCAATCAACTCAGCCCGCTCGGATGGGTCGGTGGGATCAGGCCGAGCCGCTAGTGCCTGACGGGCAATTGCCGGCTTTAGTGCCACCGGCACCGTTCTGGCAGCACGGTCAATATCGACAGGTTCTGTCATAGCTTTGACTCTCAAAGGTTCTAGCAGACACTAGATAAGTCTGGGGTCAGATCAGGTTACTTGCAACCAAGAAAAGCGCCGATTGGCTCAGCGCTTTTGAACTTACCGTCTGGCTGATTATTGCTTGGCCTGCTCGGCCGGTGGTTTGCGCACCCGGATGGACAACTCACGCAGTGCAGCTGCATCAACCTCACCCGGCGCATCTGTAAGCAGGCAACCTGCCGATTGGGTTTTCGGGAAGGCGATTACATCGCGAATTGAGGCCGCACCGCTCATTAGCATGATGATCCGGTCTAGACCGAAAGCGATGCCCGCCATCGGGGGTGCGCCATACTTTAAGGCATCGAGCAAGAAGCCAAATTTCTCCTGCGCTTCTTGTTCATCAATACCTAGCTGTTTGAATACGCGCGTTTGGGTGGCCGAATCGTGAATACGCACCGAACCGCCCCCGAGCTCATAGCCATTTAAGACAAAGTCATAGGCGCGTGAACGCACCTGCTCAGGGTCGGTATCTAGTTTATCCAGATCATCTGGATGCGGGGCGGTAAACGGATGGTGCAAGGCATAATGACGGCCATCGGCTTCGTCATATTCAAACATCGGGAAATCCACCACCCACAGCGCACGATAACCATGCTCGACCATATCCAGATCATGGCCGAGACGCACCCGTAAGTTACCTAATGACTCGTTGACGATCTTGGCCTTATCAGCACCGAAGAAGATCAAGTCACCATCCTCAACCCCGGTACGCTCGATAATGCCGTCGATCGCTTCATCGGTCAGGAATTTCAAAATCGGCGATTGCAGCCCTTCTCGACCCTTGGCTAGCTCATTGACCTTAATATAAGCCAAACCTTTGGCGCCAAAAATTGAAACATATTTGGTGTAATCATCAATCTGTTTGCGTGGCATTTTGCCACCGCCGGGCACACGCATGGCCGCTACCCGTCCGCGCGGGTCATTGGCCGGGCCGGAGAAGACTTTAAAATCCACATCCACCAGCAAGTCGGCCACATCCACCAGCTCCAGCGGAATACGCAGATCGGGCTTATCGGAGCCAAAACGGCGCATAGCCTCAGCCCAGGTCAGACGCGGCAGCGGGTCGGGCAATGGCTCTCCAATGGATTCAATAAATAGCTGGCGCATCATCTTTTCGATCAACGCCATGACTTCATCTTCATCCATAAAGCTGGTTTCGATATCCAGCTGGGTGAACTCAGGCTGGCGGTCAGCGCGCAGATCTTCATCGCGGAAGCATTTAACGATCTGGTAATAACGCTCCAGCCCTGAGACCATCAATAACTGCTTGAATAATTGCGGCGATTGCGGCAAGGCGAAAAACTCACCCGGATGGGTACGCGAGGGCACAAGATAATCGCGCGCGCCTTCCGGTGTGGCCCGGGTCAATACCGGTGTTTCCACATCGATAAATTCATGCTCATCCAGAAAACGGCGCATAATGGCGGTCACCTTGTGACGCAAGCGCAGGCGAGCGAGCATCTCCGGGCGGCGCAGATCCAGATAACGGTAGCGCAGGCGGTGCTCTTCGTGGGTACGGTCATCATCAAGCTGAAACGGCAGTGGCTCGGCACGGTTTAGGATCGTCAATTCCAGAGCAAAAACCTCAACCTGACCGGAGACAATATTGGGGTTTTCCGTGCCATCGGGGCGACGACGCACCCGACCGCTAACTTGAATTACAAATTCGTTGCGCAGGGTTTCGGCTTGGGCAAACATCGCCGGGTCGTCTGGATCAAAAACCACTTGCACCAGACCTTCACGGTCGCGCAGATCCACAAAAATCACCCCGCCGTGGTCGCGGCGGCGATTGACCCAGCCAACGAGCGTTACGTGTTGATCAAGCAGTTGGTGATCTACATGACCGCAGGTGTGCGTGCGCATTGTCATCGCCGATTGTCCTCGAAGCTAAAATCCAAAATGGGAAGCAGGCCGGTGGATTTGCCACCGAGCGTCAGAAGTTCTATCAGAAAACCGCGTATCATAGCGACAAACCGGCTTTTTTTCGAGTACCCGCTTAACATATCATCAAAAAACGGATTATGGCGGCGGGGATTGATTGGGCACATCAGGCTTAACGGGCACCGCATTGACGGGATCAGCAGGCTTGCTCGCACGGCATTTATCCGGGGTTACCATGCCTAGCGAAACCACCATCCGAAACGCCTCATCCACGCGAATATCCAATGCGCGCAGCTCAGATTCTTTAGCCAGAATGACAAAGCCGGTGGTCGGATTGGGAGCGGTGGGCACAAACAACGTCACCCAATGTTCGTCCTCGCCTTCGTTGGCCTGCGGTGGGGCATCGGCTGTGACAAACGCCACCGACCATAGCCCGCGCCGCGGGTATTCCACCAATACCGCCTCCCGAAAGGAGCGCGACTCCTTGGCTATAAAGGTCTGCACCACCTGCTTGACCGAGGAGTAGATATTGCGCACCAGCGGGATGCGGTTGAGCAAGAACTCACCACCCCGCAAAAATCGCTGACCAAAGATATTTGCCACCGCCATGCCGGTGAGCATGACGATACCCAATGCGAGCACAGCACCAAAGCCGGGGATATTAAACCCTAGCAACTCCGCCGGGCGGTAATCCTTGGGTACCAGCAGCATGGTTTTATCCATAAAGCCGATTAGCAGGCTGACAATCCAAATAGTCACCGCCAGCGGAATCCAAACTAACAGCCCAGCAAAAAACCAGCGCCGAGCCATAATCCAGTGGCGCTTGAAACGATAGCCACGAAAATGCCGCCTAAGCCAGAGTCTGATGCAGCGCAAAAAAACGTGCATATTAGCCAAGCGTATAGACCAAACCACCAAGCGCAGCCAGAATAGCCAGCGCCGCCAGCACAGTTAAAACAGCACGCAATCGCAGATAGGACCAGTCACTTGGCAACCCAGCCAACAACCGCCGGTCTAGCGACCAGGTTGCAATCAGAACGATAAACAACAGCGACAAGCGTACTTCGGGCGGGGGAATCAACAAAATCAAGAAAGCCAGTATAGCCGGCACCACCCCCCAAAACAGGCGGCTTTTCTCGCCGCTAGGAATTAGGGCGCGCTCGGCCGGCTCTGTGGCTAACAACACCCCCCAATGCACTGCACCGAGAAAGCTGACAATCACCGCTGCATAAAAACTCAGCGCAGTTAATGCCCACATCGCACCGGAAAACGGCAGCCACCAGACAAGTAAAGCCAGTGCCCAGAACGGCACCACCCCAGCGATGCCTAACAGATAAGCGCGATTGCGCATTGGTTTTCTCCTGATTGTTTCGAGTTTACCCGCCGAGTATAGCCATTTGCGCCCTGGGTTAAAGCCCTGAACATCTTTGATTCTAAACCTTAAACTGCCGATCTAGATTATTTAAATCTTCGGCCTAACAAGTCATGCTCTCCCGGCGCTCGCTTTGCAGGTATATTCATAGCACCGGTGTCGCGTTTAAGATACAAATGCATCTTATGGGCGCCAAGGCAGCCGGCTGGGCACGGTCTACCACATCTTCTGCCTGCTAACTGACTTACCCTCTATACCAGATGGCCATTGCAATCATGCTGCCCAATAGCAAAAGGATGCGGTAGCCCAATAAGTTGCGTTGCGAAAGCGCAAATCGATTAAATCTCGGTCATCAGCGCCGACTCCCCGTTTGTAATCCGTTATTATTATTCGCAAAGCATGACCAAACACCAGGCAATATCGGCGATTGGTACCTAAAATCAACCGCGTTACTAGACCAT
>DRZW01000150.1 GCA_011380105.1 Halothiobacillaceae bacterium | reverse complement strand
CTGGTTGACGACATGGCCGCGCAACGCCCGCAGGTATTAATCGCAATCGACTTTCAGGAATTTAACCAACGTTTGGCACGTAAGGCTCGCGCGCTGGGTATTCCGGTGGTTTTTTTTATTGCCCCGCAGGTCTGGGCCTGGCGACCGCGACGAGTCAGAAAGGCACCCCAGTACGCCGATCATATCGCAACACTGTTCGCTTTCGAGAAACCCCTATTTGCCCCTTATGTGCGTACCACCCATGTCGGACACCCATTGGTTGATAACATCGCGCAGTTTCTAAGCGAGCATCACAACACCCCCCAGAAAGATCAAATCGGGTTGCTCCCCGGCAGTCGCTACAGTGAGATTAAACGGCTGTTGCCCGTGTTCCTGAAAACCGCCCATCGACTATGGCAAACAGATAATAGCCGCCATTTTGTACTGCCCAAAGCGGAGAACATCGACGCACAGTGGTTCAGCGCGCTGGTGGATCAATACCTGCCCGATCCGGCATTTAAATCCGCCGTCTGCATTTACCACGGCCAATCCCGTTTGGTCATGCAACAGAGCCGATTGCTGCTTATCGCCAGCGGCACCGCCACTTTGGAGGCCGGTTTAATCGGCACACCGATGATAATTGGGTATAAAACCAGTGCCCTGACCTACGCTATTGGCAAGTTAATGATCAAAACTCAGCATATCGGCCTGCCAAATATTATCAGCCAACGTGAGATCGTCCCGGAGTTAATCCAGAATCAGCTCACCGTCAGCGAACTTACCCAAGCCGCCGAGGTGCTATTAACCGACGAGACAGCCTATTTGCAGCAAAAAAAGAATCTGGCCGCATTAGAAAAGCAATTAGGCGAACCGGGCGCTATTAAACGCCTAGCCGGGTTGATTAACGACTACCTTCGTCAACCCCGGCTCACTGGTGGTCAATCGGACTAACCCGGCTTTATGTCAGCCCGGCCGGATCGAGTAATGCTTGCAGGGTCTCGCGGCTTAAGTCGGTCAGCTCTAGGGCGACGTCAATCACAGGCCGTTGCTGTTGATAGGCCTGCTTGGCAATTTCTGCGCCTTTCTCATAGCCAATCACCCGGTTTAATGCCGTTACCAGAATGGGGTTAGCAGCCAGATCACGTTCTAACCGTGCCCGATTAACTACAAATCCGGCAATGGCTTTGTCGGCCAACAGGCGGCTGGCATTGGCGCTGAGCTTGAGCATTTCATCCAGATTTCGGGCAATCAACGGCAACATTACGTTGAGCTCAAAGTTACCAGACTGCACTGCCATGTTAATCGCCGCATCACGTCCCTGGACATCAATGGCGACCATGGCCACCGATTCGGGAATCACCGGGTTGACCTTGCCGGGCATAATCGAGCTTCCCGGCTGCAACGCGGGCAGGGTTATCTCGCCCAAACCCGCTTGTGGGCCGCTGTTCATCCAGCGAAGATCGTTGCTGATTTTGATCAACACTCCCGCCAGCCCCCGCAGACTGGCACTTAAAGCACCCGCATCATCCTGTGCACTCATCCCGGCCACCGGCTGGGGCATGAGCACAAACGGTGATTGCAGCGATGGCGCTAATTCAGTATTCAGTTGCGCAACCACTGCCGCTCGGAATCCATCGGGTGCATTTAAGCCCGTGCCCACAGCCGTGCCACCAATGGGCAAGGCGCGCATCCGCTCAACGCCCCGTTCGATATCAGCAAGCGCCAGCGACAACTGAGCTACCCAGCCATCAATGACTTGCGAAAACCGAATCGGGGTGGCATCCATCAGATGGGTGCGACCAGTTTTGACGATATCGCCAATATCATTGTGCCGTGCTTCGAGTTGCTCAATTAAGTGAAACAAAGCGGGACGCAGCTGGGTGTCGGCCAACACCACAGCATTAACGCGCATCGCTGTGGGGATGACATCATTTGAGCTCTGGCTCATATTGACGTGATCGTTGGGGTGCACCTGCCTTCCAAGGCGGCGTGAAGCCAATGTGGCAATCACCTCATTGGCGTTCATATTACTGCTGGTGCCAGAGCCGGTCTGATAGACATCAACCGGGAAAGCCGATTGCTGTTCACCCTGGGCTAACTGCTTAGCCAATTCGGTAGCACTGTCGGCGATGGCATGACCGATATCAGCGGCCAAAGCGCCTACTTTGATATTGGCATAGGCGCAGGCTGCCTTCACGCGGCATAGTTGGGCAAGAAATTCAGCCGGCATGGGCTGCCCACTAACAGGAAAGTTATCGCAGGCGCGTTGGGTTTGAGCACCATAAAGTGCTTGGGCAGGCAGTGTTACCGCTCCAAGGCTGTCGTATTCTGTTCGGGTATCATTTTGCATTGTTATTTAACGGGTAATTCCCCGTTCACTGCTTTGGATAAATTCCAGCATCAGACGCAATGCACTATCATGTTCGGCCTCACGCTCGAAGGAACGCCAGGTCTGTTCATCACCCTGGCGTTTCACCAGCTGACGGAAACAACGGTTCAACGAACTGATGGTTTCTGCGTTAAACCCACGGCGTTTCAAACCTTCTTTATTTAGTCCAATGGCACGTGCCCGAGGTCCGTCTGCCATCACAAACGGCACTACATCTTTAGAGAGCTTGGAAAATCCCCCCACGAAAGAATGTGCACCAATACGGCAGAACTGATGCGCCACGGCAAAACCGCCCAAAATGGCCGATTCACCCACCTCAACATGCCCGGCAAGGGAGGCGGCATTGGCCAGAATGACGTTATTGCCCACCATGCAGTCATGCGCAATATGAGCATAGGCCATAATCAGGGTATCGTTACCTACCCGGGTAAGGCCGCCGCCACCGGCAGTGCCGCGATGGATGGTGGCAAATTCACGGATGCGGTTGCGATCCCCAATTTCCAGCATGGTGTTCTCGCCGGCAAACTTTAGATCCTGCGGTATTTCACCTATAACCGTGTGGCTGAAAATATGATTATCAGTGCCGATTCGCACCGGCCCACGGATAATGCTATGGGCATCGATACGGGTATTGGCACCAATTTCCACATCCCCTTCAATCACCACAAACGGGCCAACCTCAACACTTGGGTGCAGCCTGGCCTCTTCACTAATAACAGCAGTCTGATGAATCACGCTTCGACTTCCTTGGCAACACATTTAATCGTTGCCTTAGCTGCGAGTTCATCACCGACATGCGCCTGGCAGAGGAAAATACCCATGCCACGCGCCATTCGTTTTAAATCAACCCGAATGCGAAGCTGATCGCCCGGTTCGACCATTCGCCGGAAACTGACGTCATCAAGTCCTACCAGCATATATAAGGTGTTTTCCTGCGGTTTACCTTGGGTAGAACGAAAGGCGAGCACGCCCGTGGCCTGAGCCATCGCCTCGGCGATTAACACACCAGGCATAATCGGGCGCACCGGGAAATGCCCCTGAAAAAAAGGCTCATTAATGGTGACGTTTTTGGTAGCGAGCAGATATTCGTTGGCCTGCCAGTCCTCAACACGATCAATCAACAAAAACGGGTAACGGTGCGGCAGAAATTCCATAATTTCCTGCACGGACATGGTGGTAGATTCGCTCACGTTCTATCCTCTTTATCTGGACGATCGTCCAATTGTTGTTCTATATGACGCACACGTCTAAATAGTGCGTCGAGTTTTTTAAAACGCGCGGCATTTTTATGCCAGCGAGCGTTAGTGTCTAAGGGTGTGCCAGCCGAATAGACCCCTGGCTGGTGAATCGAGCGGGTTACCATCGACATACCAGTGACATGCACATGATCAGCCAGGGTTAAATGACCAGCCAAACCAACACCGCCACCTAAGGTGCAATGCCGCCCCACTACACTCGAACCGGCCAAACCGGCACAACCAGCAATGGCCGAATGTGCACCAACGCGGACGTTATGGGCAATCTGAATCAGATTATCAAGCTTGACGCCCTGTTCAATTACCGTGTCATCTAGTGCGCCACGGTCAATGGCGGTGTTCGCGCCGATATCAACATCATCCCCTATCACAACCCGACCGATCTGCGGCATGCGTGTCCAATGATCACGCTCATGGACCAGACCGAAGCCGTCAGAACCGATAACCACGCCTGGTTGTATTAAACAGCGCGCGCCAATATGACAGTCGTGTAACACCGTCACCTGACCAACCAAGCGGGTTTCAGCGCCAATATGGACATTGGCACCAATAAGGCAATTCGGGCCGATAACTACCCCACTGGCAATTTTGACATCAGGCCCAATTACGGTGTTAGCGCCAATCTCAGCCGATGAGTCGATCTGCGCATCAGGGTCAATGACCGCACTGGGATCAATCCGCCCTCCACGCGATACCGGAGCATACAACCATCGGGCAATTGCCGCGAAAACCGCGCGCGGCTGATCGACAACAATGGCCACACTGTTTTTGTTAACCAAGCTCGCTTGTTGCGATTGACAAAGCACGGCTGCGGCCTTGGTTTGCTCCAAATGCGCTGGTCGCACTCCGCTTTCAGAAAAGCATAGTGATTGGCCATCGGCGTTGGTCAGCGAGGCTAAACGGTTGATAACACGACAGGCAGCTTTTTCTGCGATTTCAAGCGAGAATCGCTTCGCTAAAGCACCTAGAGTGGTTTGTTGATTCGCCGGTACGGACATAAGGTGAAGGTTATTTCATGCCCTGTAGCTGGGTGAGCACCTCATCGGTGAGATCAACGCGGTCAGCGGAATAAACCACGCCTTCTGAGAGCACCAGATCATAGCCTTGGGATTGGGCGACCTCGCGAATAGCACGCAGGACCAACCGCTGTAGCCGACCAAGCTCTTCATTTTTACGCAGATTTAGGTCATCGCGGAAGTTGCTTTGCATACGGTGTAATTCGCGCACCTTGCGATTAATTTCCTGCTCTTTCTGACTACGCTCGCTTTCGCTCATGGTAATCGCGTCGCGATTAAGGGCATTTTCCAGCTCTTGAATTTCCTGCTGCGCTTGGCGGATAGCACGTTCTCGATCGGCGAACTCACGCTCCAGATTAATCGTTGCGGCTTCGGCCTGTGGGGCCCGTTCTAGCAGAATAGACGAATTCACATAGCCGATTTTGACATCTGCGTTGACCGGGGCTGCAAACCCCAATAAAAAAAACAGTCCGGTAATCCAAACTAGACGCATTCACGCATCTCCCGTGATTAAAGTATCAAGCACACCTGGCGCAAGGCTGTGTTGTCAATTATGCCACAAACCCGGGACCAAAACGCCTGGAGAGCGCTAAAAGATTAAAATGATGCGCCAATAGAGAATTGGAATGCCTGGGTGCGATCACCCTCTTTGTCATTCAGAGGCTGGCCATAACTGAAGGTCAGCGGACCGACCGGTGAAATCCAGTTTAACGCTACACCAACCGACTGACGTAACTCGTCAGCGTCAAAGTCGTCATAATCGCGGTAGACATTACCGATATCCCAAAAGAACGATAATTGCAGATTATGTCGTTGCTCTTCAATAAATGGCAGAGGCGTTAGCACCTCAACCCCGCCGGTGACGCGGAAAGTACCGCCCATCGGATCATTATTAGAATCCCGCGGCCCGAGTGAGAAATCCTCATAGCCACGCACCGAACGTATGCCCCCGGTGAAGTAGTTTAAGAACGGCGGCACATCGTCATAATACTGACTCTGATTTTTGTAATCCCTGCGGGTATCGCCGTAGCCTTCTATATTGGCGATATTGCCATGAATAGACAAGGTAAAACTGTCGGTCAACGGGCGATAATGCCGGCCGCGATAGTCGGTTTTAATATAGGTTAAATCACTACCCGGCACCGCTAACTCCGCCGACAGACGATGCAAGGTACCTGCCGTTGGGAATACGATCCGATTCCGAGTGTCGTAACTCCAAGATGGCTCAATTGTAAAGATATTAAAGCGGTCATTCTCAAAGCCCGGACCAGGACGGTCGTCATTGTCAGGAATACCAGTTACCCAGCTCGGTGAGAGGATCGTGCTTTTAATTTCCTTGTTTTCGTAGCCAAATGCGACTCGAGCAAAGGTGTTTTCCGATAACGGCACGCCGAAATTGATATTCCCGCCGAAGGAGTCAACTAGATAGCGCGAGAGCGAGAGTTCACGACCATCTTGTTTCTGATAGAAGAGACCAAATCCTTGGCTTACGCCGTTGATCGTAAAGTACGGGTTGTTGTAGTTGAACTGATAAAACTCACGGAAGGAGCTGCGCTCAAAGTTAATCCCAACCGATTTACCCGAGCCAAAGAAATTCGGCTGATTAAGGGCAAGGTTAAACAGCACGCCTTCGGACTGTGAAAAGCCAATTCCCGCACTCAGTGAACCCGATAGCTGCTCGGTGACATCGTATTCAACATCCACCTGATCCGGAACACCGGGCACTGGGGTGATGTTTTGCTCGATATCCTGTACCGAAGGCAGGCGACGTAAACGTTGCTCGGAACGCTCGAGTTTATCCTCGGCATACCAGCTTGCTTCCATCTGGCGCAATTCGCGGCGGTAGACCTCCTCATCGGTATTAAAGTTACCTGTGAAATTAATTCGCCGTACAGAAACGCGGTTGCCCGGCTGGAGATTGAAATCAATCGCGACGGTTTTTTCGTCTTCATCCACGCGGATACGCGGGTCGACGCGGGCGAAGGCATAACCAAAATCACCCATGCGCCGCCCAATCGCATCGGTGGTATTGACCACCGCGGCACGATTAAAGTATTCACCCGAATTGACTTGATTTAGCTCTTGCAAGGTCTCTTCGGATAACAATAAATTACCTGAGAAGGTGATATCGCTGATGGTATAACGATCCCCTTCACTAACATTGATAACGATATCAATGTCTTGCTTATCCGGGGTCATAGTGACTTGGGCTGAATCAATCGAAAAGGTCAGATAGCCACGGTCAAGATAGAACGAGCGCAAAGCCTCCAGATCGGCGGCTAGTTTCTGGCTGGAGTATTGATCCTTGGATGACCAAAATGCCCACCAGGACTTAGGACCAAGCTCAAATTGTTTTAATAGTTGGCGCTCAGAGAAGTCGTTATTACCCAGAATACGTATTTGACGAATGGCCGCGGGCTTACCTTCAAAGATATCGATATGGACATAAACCCGGTTGTCATCAAGTTCCTCAACCCGGGTCTGGATTTCCACACCATATTGGCCCATGCTGTAATAAACCTGCTGCAATTCCGCAGTCAGCTCATCTAAGACACGCTGATCGAGTACTAATCCCTGCGCCAATCCAATAGAACGCAAGGCCTTTTGTAATTGCTCAGTTTCAACCTTTTTATTGCCCTCCACTTCCAGCGCACTGATGGTGGGCCGCTCGACCACCTGAATCAACAGGCGGTCATCCTGTCGGCCGACAGCAATGTCTTTGAAAAAGCCGGTTTCATAAAGCGCGTTAATGACCCGCGTACTATCCTCAGCCTCGAACTGATCGCCAACCTCGTAAGGAATGTAGGTAAATACAGTACCGGGTGTGATGGTACGCAAACCTTCAACTTCAATATCGGCAATTTCGAAGGCCGAAACGGCTTGCGGCAAAAGCAGAGTGGCGCTGATAGTAGCGACCGCCAAAGGGCGAAGGTAGATCTTCATGCCAAAGGAAATTCCTGATGGAAAATAAAGATGAGATTGTCTTAACG
>DRZW01000152.1 GCA_011380105.1 Halothiobacillaceae bacterium | reverse complement strand
GATCACCACTCGCCGGGGAGAGGACGTTGTTGGTGGACATCATCAATCCACGCGCTTCGGCTTGGGCTTCGAGCGACAGCGGCACGTGTACTGCCATTTGATCGCCATCGAAGTCGGCGTTGTAAGCAGAGCACACCAGTGGATGTAGCTGAATCGCTTTACCTTCGATTAGGATCGGTTCGAAAGCCTGAATACCCAGACGGTGAAGGGTTGGTGCACGGTTAAGCAGTACCGGATGCTCGCGGATAACCTCTTCGAGTACATCCCAGACTTCCGGGCCTTCGCGTTCGACCAGTTTTTTGGAGGCTTTAATGGTGGTTGCCAAACCACGGCGGTGCAATTTGCCGAAAATAAACGGCTTGAATAATTCCAATGCCATTTTCTTGGGCAGACCACACTGGTGCAGACGCAATGTGGGACCAACCACGATCACCGAACGGCCAGAATAATCGACACGCTTACCTAACAGGTTTTGGCGAAAACGCCCTTGCTTGCCTTTAATCATATCGGCCAGTGATTTCAGCGGCCGTTTGTTGGTGCCAGTGACCGCACGGCCGCGACGACCGTTGTCGAGCAAGGAGTCTACAGACTCTTGTAACATGCGCTTTCGTTACGTAGGATAATATCCGGCGCATTGATTTCCAATAAACGCTTTAACCGGTTATTGCGGTTAATGACTCGGCGGTAGAGATCATTAAGATCACTGGTGGCAAAACGGCCACCATCCAGCGGTACCAATGGGCGCAGATCCGGTGGTAACACCGGCAACTGGGTCAGAATCAACCATTCTGGACGGTTACCTGAATCACGGAATGCTTCAAGCAGCTTCAAACGCTTAGTGATGCGCTTGGTCTTGGTTTCAGAACCGGTTTCAGCTAGCTCATCACGCAGGCGCTGAATATCCTCGTCCAGATCGATCTCTTTTAGCAATTTTTGGATCGATTCAGCGCCCATGCCTGCTTCAAATTCATCACCAAATTGCTCTAAGGCCTCGACGTACATCTCATCGGTGAGCAGATCACCCTTGTTTAAGGTCGTCATGCCCGGATCGGTAACGATATACGCCTCGAAGTATAAGACCCGCTCAATATCACGCAGGGTCATATCCAGCAATAGACCAATGCGACTTGGCAGTGATTTCAAAAACCAAATATGAGCCACCGGACTGGCCAACTCAATATGGCCCATCCGTTCACGGCGCACTTTGGAAAGCGTCACTTCGGTGCCACATTTCTCACAGACAACACCGCGATGCTTTAATCGCTTGTATTTGCCACAGAGGCACTCGTAGTCACGCACCGGACCAAAAATACGGGCACAGAACAAGCCATCCCGTTCCGGCTTGAAGGTTCGGTAGTTAATCGTTTCCGGTTTTTTAACCTCACCGTAGGACCAGGAACGGATCATCTCGGGTGAGGCGAGTGAAATGCGGATGTGGTCGAAATCTTCTTCGGCCACGTCGTTGTTCATCAGATTTAGCAATTCTTTCATTGGTAACCTGCCAGTCGTAAATTCAGCGCACGGCTTTTTGGGCAGTTATCGCCCAAAACCGGTTTGGTTTAGTCGTTGTCTTGCTCCAGTTCGATGTTGATACCCAGTGAACGGATTTCCTTGAGCAACACATTAAACGACTCGGGCATCCCCGCTTCCATGCGGTGATCACCATCGACGATATTCTTGTACATCTTATTCCGACCATCGACATCATCGGATTTAACCGTCAGCATTTCCTGCAAGGTGTGTGCAGCACCGTAAGCCTCCAGTGCCCAGACCTCCATTTCACCAAAGCGCTGACCACCAAACTGCGCCTTACCGCCCAGCGGCTGTTGCGTAACCAGTGAATAGGGTCCGGTCGAACGCGCATGCATTTTGTCATCAACCAAATGATTCAGCTTGAGGATGTACATATAGCCGACGGTGGTTTTACGCTCGAACGCCTCACCAGTGCGGCCATCGTAAAGCTGAACCTGGCCATCTTCCGGAACGTTAGCCAGTTTGAGCATGTGCTTGATCTCATGCTCTTGGGCGCCATCAAAGACCGGTGTCCCCATAGGCACGCCATCTTTCAAGTTCTTGGCGAGCTCAATAATTTCATCGTCACTAAAGGATGCCAGATCCACGTGCTTAACCTCATCGCTGTGGTTGTACACTTTTTCGAGGAAATCACGCAGTTCGGTTACAGCTTTGGCACGTTCAAGCTTTAATTTCTGCTCGATCTGGCGGCCTAATCCTCGAGCTGCCATCCCCAAGTGGGTTTCCAGAATTTGGCCAATGTTCATCCGCGATGGAACCCCTAGTGGGTTCAAGCAGATATCAACCGGTGTACCATCTTCCATATACGGCATATCTTCTTCAGGCACGATCATGGAGATCACGCCCTTGTTACCGTGACGACCGGCGAGTTTGTCGCCTGGCTGAACGCGACGTTTAACGGCCACATAGACCTTAACCATCTTCAGTACGCCCGGTTGCAGATCATCGCCTTGCTGAATCTTGCGCTTTTTATCTTCAAAACGGGCTTCGGCTTTTTTGCGCTCAGCGGCGATCTGATCGCTGAAATCCTCAAGACGGGCTGCAACCTCTTCGTCTTCAACCCGAATCTCAAACCACTTGTGTGGCGCGATCTTATCGAGTTGGGCTGCGGTGATCTTACCGCCGGATTTCAGCCCCTCCGGCCCGCCAACAGCGACTTTGCCAATTAACAGATCGCGAACCCGCGTTTGGATATCGTTTTCAATAATCCGCATCCGATCTTGAATATCACGACGTACCTCATCGAGATCGGATTGTTCAATAGCACGGGCGCGGCTGTCTTTCTCAATGCCATCGCGAGTAAACACGCGAACATCAATTACCGTACCCTCAATACCTTGCGGCACTCGCAGCGAGGTGTCTTTGACGTCCGAGGCCTTCTCGCCAAAGATGGCTCGTAGAAGTTTTTCTTCCGGGGTCAACTGAGTTTCGCCCTTCGGAGTCACCTTGCCGACTAAGATGTCATTAGGCCGCACCTCAGCACCAATGTGAACCACCCCCGCTTCGTCTAATTTATTGAGCAGGTTTTCAGCCACGTTCGGAATATCGGCGGTGATTTCTTCCGGGCCGAGCTTGGTATCACGGGCAACGCAATTGAGCTCTTCAATGTGAATGGTGGTAAAGCGATCTTCGCGCACTACCCGCTCGGAGAGTAGGATGGAGTCTTCGAAGTTGTAACCATTCCACGGCATGAACGCACAAAGCATGTTCTGGCCTAAGGCCAATTCACCCATGTCAACCGACGGCCCATCAGCAAGAATATCACCAGCGGCGATCTGATCCCCTACCTTGACCAGCGGGCGCTGATTGATACAGGTGTTCTGGTTTGAACGGGTGTATTTAGTCAGATTGTAGATATCAACACCGACTTCACCCTGAGCGGCCTCATCTGCATTGACCCTGATCACAATGCGACTCGCATCGACCCGGTCAACTATGCCGCCTCGGCGTGCCACTACGCAGGAGCCAGAATCTTTGGCCACCGTGCGCTCAATACCGGTACCGACCAGCGGCTTCTCAGCGCGCAATGTAGGCACCGCCTGGCGTTGCATGTTTGACCCCATCAGGGCGCGGTTGGCATCATCATGCTCCAAAAACGGAATCATCGCCGCGGCCGCAGAAACGATCTGCTTAGGTGAGACATCGATATACTGGATTTCTTTAGGGTCAGCGAGCAGAAACTCACCGGACTTACGCGCTGAGATCAATTCACCCTTAAACCGGCCTTGATCATCTAAGGGCGCGTTGGCTTGGGCGATGGTGAATTTTTCTTCTTCATAGGCTGAGAGCCAGTCGATCTCGCTGCTAACCACACCGTTTTCAACCCGATGGTACGGTGTCTCCAAAAAGCCGTAGCTATTGGTCCGGGCGAACACCGCCAGTGAGTTGATCAGACCAATATTCGGCCCTTCCGGAGTCTCAATCGGGCAGACCCGACCGTAGTGAGTGGTGTGAACATCCCGCACCTCAAAACCGGCACGCTCACGAGTTAGACCACCTGGCCCTAATGCCGAAATACGACGCTTGTGGGTCACTTCCGAAAGCGGATTGTTCTGATCCATAAACTGGGAAAGCTGCGATGAGCCGAAAAACTCTTTTACAGCAGCCGCTACAGGCTTGGCGTTGATCAAATCCTGGGGGGTTAACGCTTCGGACTCTGCTTGGGTTAAACGCTCTTTAACCGCGCGCTCAACCCGCACCAGCCCGATGCGGAAAACGTTTTCAGCCATTTCGCCAACTGAACGAACTCGGCGATTACCCAAGTGGTCAATGTCGTCAGTCTTGCCATTGCCATTACGGATGGCAATTAGCTCTTGGAGCACATCGAGGATATCGGAGTGATCGGTACCCTGCTGCTCTAGTAACTGGGCACACTTTTCATCACCGGCCTTAGCCATCAACGAGAAATATTTTGGATCATAGAGCACACCCGGGCCTTCATCGGTGCCACGCTCCAAGCGACGGTTGAACTTCATCCGACCAACTTCCGAGAGGTCATAGCGGTCATCGGTGAAGAACAAACCGTGGAATAAGCCTTCAGCAGCCTCTTTAGTAGGCGGCTCACCCGGGCGCATCATTTTGTAGATTTCGATCAGCGCTTCAAATTGCGTGGTCGAGGGGTCATTACGCAGGGTTATTGACATATACGGGCCGCAATCAACCTCGTTAAAGAACAAGGTTGGAATTTCGCTAATCCCGGCAACCTGCATGCGGGTGATCATCTCTTCGGTGATTTCATCGTTCGCATTGGCGATTAATTCACCACTGCTGGTATCGATAATATCGCGAGCTAATACGCGTCCGACTAGGTATTCGGTTGGAACCGGTAAGGTTTCAACCCCGGCTTTTTTAATCTGACGCACATGCTTGGCAGTGATACGTTTACCCGCCTTGATGATCACCTCGCCATCGACTTCGATATCGAAGACCGCATCGGTGCCTTTTAAGCGCTCAGGGATTAAGGTCAGATAAGCTTGGCCGTCGGCATCTAGCTTGAACTGATCGTGGTCGAAGAACAGATCCAGTATTTCTTGGTTGTCATAACCCAAAGCTCGCAGCAGGATAGTGGCCGGAATCTTGCGGCGACGGTCAATGCGGGCATAGATGATGTCTTTTTGATCAAACTCAAAATCAAGCCAGGAACCACGATAGGGAATTATCCGTGCAGAAAATAACTTCCGATTGGATGCGGCAGTTTTACCTTTGTCATGATCAAAGAATACGCCTGGTGAACGGTGTAATTGTGAGACGACAACCCGCTCAGTGCCGTTGACTACAAAGGTACCGCTTTCAGTCATCAGCGGGATTTCGCCCATGTAGACATCCTGCTCGCGGATATCTTTGACCACCTTTGAACCGGCCGGTGCATCTTTGTCATAAATGATTAGACGCATTTTGACGCGCAGCGGTGCAGAGTAGGTCAAACCTCGGATCTGGCATTCACGCACATCAAAAGCCGGTTCACCGATATAATAATCAACATAATCAATTTCAGCATTGCCCGAATGGCTTACTATCGGGAAGACCGATGCTAATGCAGCATGCAGACCCACATTGCGGCGGGATTTTTTATCTACACCGAGTTGTAGAAACGATTCATACGATTTCAACTGGGTCGAGAGTAGGTGTGGAACCGGCAATGCTTCACCGCGTTTGCTGAAGTCTTTGCGGATTCGCTTCTTTTCGGTAAATGAGTAGCTCATCTGCTTTCCTCGTCGGGACAATCTGAATGTTGCCGCAGTTGGCTGATAAATAACCACCCTGCCTGACCTGAGCCATTAATGACGCAGACCAAATCGATCGCCAATCAGGCGTTTTTCGATGCGCACACTATATTGGGATTACGCAGGGAAAAACGTCCGACAGCACTTAAAGGCCGGCAGCATTAGCGCCACCAGCCTTCTATAAAGATCGAACTTGTCGGTTTTGCCATCAAACCCAATTACTTGAGCTCGACTGAAGCACCTGCTTCTTCCAGCTTGGCTTTGATTTCTTCAGCTTCTGCTTTTTCAACGCCTTCTTTCAGGTTGCTCGGCGCGCCTTCAACCAGTTCCTTGGCTTCTTTCAGACCCAGGCCGGTGATTTCGCGAACTTGTTTGATCACAGAAACCTTGTTAGAGCCGAACGAAGTCAGAACGACATCGAATTCAGTCTGCTCGGCGGCAGCCGCTTCGCCACCACCAGCAGCAGCCGGAGCTGCAGCAACCGCAGCGGCTGCGCTAACACCAAACTTTTCTTCCATTGCTTCGATTAGCTCGACCACTTCCATAACGGTCATGTTCGAGATTGCTTCGAGGATTTCGTCTTTTGAAACTGCCATGATTAAAACCTAAATATTGATTTGAATGGGTGAAAAATTAAGCCGCGTCTTTTGCATCGCGTACGGCAGCTAATGTCCGTACTAACTTGCCAGGCACTTCGTTGACCGTGCGTGCCAGCTTGGTTACCGGCGCTTTCATTACTGACATCAACAAGGACAACGCCTCGTCACGTGTCGGCAATGTTGCCAGACGGTCGATATCAGAAGCCGGCAGCAGTTCGCCACCAACAGCCAGCATCTTGACTTCCAGCGACTCGTATTCTTTTGCGTAAGTTTTTAGCAAACGAGCAGCAGCGCCAGGATCTTCCATCGAAAACGCGAGCACTAACGGGCCTGAAAGGGCCTCATTCATGCACTCGTATTCGGTACCAGCTAATGCGCGCTTAGCAAGCGTGTTCTTGACAACACGAAGATAGACGCCCGATTCACGCGCTTTTACACGCATCTCGGTCATCTGATCGACTGTCAGACCACGATACTCAGCGCCAACAGCTGAATAGGCCTTGGAGGCAACCTCGGCGACTTCTGCGACAACAAGCTTCTTTCGATCGAAAGTAATTGCCACGTCTTTTACCTATGGTTGCAGGGAAAAACCCTATTAGAAAACCGATCTGCTACTAGCAAATCGCCCTCATCACGGCCACCCAGACATGAAAACATCGGGACTTTGACCGTCTGCGCAGGAAATTAAGCTTTCGCACCTGCGGTCTTTGACGCCACCTGACTTAGAGTCAGGCAGTCCAAAGAAAGTCACAAAGTGATCTTGCTCCTACAGAGAAAGATCACTTTGATCCAGCTTCAAACCCGGACCCATGGTGGTCGACAGGGTAATCCGCTTCATGTAAACACCTTTAGAAGCACTAGGCTTGGCCTTCATCAAGTCACCAAGCAGCGCAAGGAGGTTCTCGCGAATAGCATCGGCATCGAAGTCAACCTTGCCGACAGTGCAGTGGATAATGCCGTTTTTGTCAGTGCGATAGCGAACCTGACCGGCTTTGGCATTTTTAACCGCCTCAGCGACATCGGGAGAAACCGTGCCGACTTTCGGGTTCGGCATCAGGCCACGAGGACCTAGAATCTGGCCCAACTGACCAACTACACGCATAGCATCAGGCGAGGCGATTACGACATCGAAGTCCATCCGGCCTTGCTTGATTTCATCAGCGAGATCTTCCATGCCAACAACATCAGCACCCGCTTCTCTAGCAGCATCGGCATTAGCGCCTTGAGCAAATACCGCAACGCGTACGTCTTGACCGGTGCCACGCGGCAATACAGTAGAGCCACGCACCATCTGATCAGAACGGCGTGGATCAACCCCGAGGTTCACCGCAACGTCAACCGACTCGTTAAACTTTACTTTAGAGAGCGACTTGAGCAGATCAACCGCTTCGCCCACAGTATATTGTTTATTGGGGTCGACTTTCTCGTTGATCATCTTCTGGCGTTTACTTAGCTTAGCCATTTACACGCCCTCCACGTTTAAGCCCATACT
>DRZW01000151.1 GCA_011380105.1 Halothiobacillaceae bacterium | reverse complement strand
GGGTTAAAGTTTGCGGTGCGTCATTAGTGTGAAGGGTGGATAGCACCAAGTGACCGGTTTGTGCCGCTTTAATCGCAATCTCAGCGGTTTCCAAATCCCGAATCTCACCAACCATGATCACATCTGGATCCTGACGCAAAAAAGCACGCAAGGCGTTAGCGAAGGTCAGTCCAACCTTGGGGTTAACATTAACTTGGTTAATACCCGGCACTACAATTTCAGCCGGATCCTCAGCGGTAGAAATATTGCGATCACCGGTATTGAGGATGTTCAGACCGGTATAAAGCGAAACCGTTTTACCCGACCCCGTCGGCCCGGTAACCAGAATCATACCGTAGGGAAGGTTCAAGGCATCCATATACAGCTTTTTTTGCTCTGGCTCGTAACCGAGTTGATCAATGCCCATCTGCGCACTGGTTGGATCCAAAACCCGCAGCACCACCTTCTCACCAAACAACGTAGGGCAGGTGTTGACCCGGAAATCGATCGCGCGGGTTTTCGATAGCTTTAATTTAATCCGACCATCTTGGGGGATGCGCCGCTCGGAGATATCCATGCGGCTCATCACCTTTAGCCGCGAGATGATTCGGTCGGCAAGGTGTAACGGCGGACGCCCAGAACGCACCAACATGCCATCAACCCGAATGCGCACCCGGAATTCTTTCTCGTAGGGTTCAACGTGAATATCGGATGCACCTTTGCGAATCGCATCGGTCAGCAATTTGGAGACGTACTTAACAACTAAGTTATCTTCCTCACCAGCGCCACTACCCCCAGATGCATCATCATCAACATCAAAATCAAGGTTGCTTAGATCCTCATCAAGTTCATCCTCATTCAGATCTTCTTGGCGCTCTAATGCCTCCTCAAGCATTTGCGTGATTTTGGGCGCTTCGGCCACCACCGTTTCAATAGAGGAGTTGGTGGAAAAGCGAAAACCATCAATCGCATTGATATCGGAGGGGTCAGAAATCGCGACCGTCAAGCGCTGGCCGCGTTTGTACAATGGCAAGGCATTACTGGCGCGCAGAATTTTCTTAGGAATCTGATCTAAAGGCAGATCGGAGGTGTCGAAGGCAGTCAAGTCCACCAATGGCAAACCAAAGCGCTCAGCAGCCACGCTTGCAACCTGGCGGGCCGAGACACCGCTGGCCAAAATGGTTTCAAGCAATGATTGCTTTTCTGTGCGCGCTTTTTCTTGGAGATCAGCGCCTTGCTGTGCGCTGAGCACATTAGCATTAATCAGGGCCATCAACAGGCCATTTACTGGGGATTTATTCATCGCAATTGCTACCTTTCAATTCCATTTGGCTGATGTTAAGCGGTGCATGCGCCGACCACTAGGATGCACGCAAACGCGCATTAAAACAACATCAGAATATTTAATCAGTAAGAAATTTTGAAACTATTGTGCCCCCATCGACCTGATGCACCAAACCGCGCTGATCACGCTCGGCAGCGGCAATTTCTTTGCCGGCGCCAATCTCACCGGTGACTAGTATAGTGGCATCGGTTTTGGCCACAGACCAGTACTGCTAATAGTCGATTCCAAACACGGCAATTGCGCACCAATTTATCAATTGCGCGTTGTTCTGTGTAATCAACCGTGGCTTATGTTTGCTGTTATTCTTCAATCACCCTATTCTATCGGTTTGAATACAGTCCACCATCTGTCAGCAGTGACCCAATGCCGGAATTTCATGCCAATCCAGTTAAGCTGCAACAATTAGAGCAGATTTGCGCTAAAGCATACTTGGTTGGCGGCGCGGTACGCGACCAACTTCTCGGCCTTGAGGTCACCGATAAAGACTGGGTAGTAACCGGCACTACGCCCGAGCAGATGACCGAGGCTGGGTTTAAACCGGTAGGATCCGATTTTCCGGTTTTTTTGCACCCCAAAACCGGTGAGGAATACGCATTAGCCCGCACTGAACGCAAAGAGGGGCGCGGTTACACAGGCTTTTCTGTGTGCGCTGATCCAACCGTGCGATTAGAGGACGATCTAGCCCGGCGCGATTTGACCATCAATGCTATTGCTCGCGCCCCCAATGGCGAGCTGATCGACCCATTTGACGGACAGCATGACTTGGCGCAACGCCAACTGCGCCATGTCAGTGCCGCCTTTTCCGAAGATCCACTCCGGGTGCTGAGAGTGGCGCGTTTTGCCGCTAAATTACATCCTTTCGGTTTCACCCTAGCACCTGAAACCCGCAGATTGATGGTTCAGATGAGCCAAAGTGGGGAATTATCCGCACTCACCCCGGAGCGTGTCTGGCTGGAAACACAAAAGGCTTTATCCTGCACCCATCCGCAACGTTATTTTGAAATCCTGCGGGAAGTCGGAGCACTGCCAGCGGTTTTTCCTGAAATCGATGCATTGTTTGGGGTGCCGCAACCCGAACAATATCACCCGGAGATTGACAGCGGCATCCACACACTGCTGGTGCTAAAACAAACCGCTGCTTTAACCACCGATATTAATACCCGTTTTGCTGCCCTCTGTCATGATTTAGGTAAAGCCTGCACCCCAAAAGCAGAGCTACCCCGGCACGTTGGGCATGAACAGCGCGGTGAGAAGCCAGTACGGGCGCTCTGCGCAAGATTGCGGGTATCCAAAGCAACCCGGGAATTAGCGCTTGCCACCACTTTGATGCATGGCCGCATCCATCGTGCTTGCGAAATGCGCCCGGCAACCCTAGTGGATTTACTCGATCAACTCGATGCTTACCGGCGTTGGCAACGGGTGTTAGACATTCTAACCGTCTGCCATGCCGATACGCGGGGCCGACCGGGGTATGAACAGAATGATTACCCCCAAGCCGAACGTATCAAAGCAGCCTTTGAAATATGCCAGGCCATTTCCCCGCAGGCATTGATAAAAGCGGGTCTACATGGGGCTGAGATTGGCAAAGCGCTCCGCGAAAAACGCATTGCTGCACTAAAGCAGGCTCAGATTTAAACAGTCGTTTTTGTCCTTTATGGTGAAACGGCTATTATTATTCTTCCAGATTACCCGATTAAGCATCTCGAAAACCGTCGTGAGCGCCCGAGAGCACGGCGCGCAGCGAGCGGGACATAACACTAAGCTGGCCGATAAAGCGCGCACTGAGCAATAGCAATCGGCCTACGCAACCGGTTTTCGAGGTGCCCAAACGATGCAACCCCTTGGGTTTATTCATGAATAAAACCCAGCGGTAAATCAACACCGACCCACCCATAAAAAAAACCGAACCAGGCATTAAGCCCGATTCGGTGAACATTGTTAACCCGATATCAGGAATAAAGCGTTACTGATACTGAGCGCGTAGCTTTTTGGCTGCCGTTACCAATGCCGCTAGAGCCGGACGCACCTCCTCCCAGCGGCGGGTTTTCAAGCCGCAATCGGGGTTGACCCATAATCGCTCTGGTGGGATTTGTGCCACCGCTTTTTGCAGACGCTGTTCAATCTGCTCTGCTGTGGGCGTAAGGGGGGAGTGAATATCCCAAACACCCGGCCCGATTTCATTTGGGTAGTCAAAATCTGCAAATGCATCAAGCAGTTTCATATTAGAGCGGGTTGTCTCAATAGTAATCACATCGGCATCTAGTGCGGCAATAGATTCGATAATGTCGTTAAACTCCGAATAACACATATGGGTATGAATCTGGATTGCATCATCGACATCCGTTGTCGCCAGTTTAAAGGCACGCACGGCCCACTCCAGATAACCAGCCCATTGCTGCTGTTTTAATGGCAAGCCCTCGCGGAAAGCCGGTTCATCAACCTGAATTGCCTTAATCCCGGCTTTGACAAGATCGTTGATTTCATCGCGCAGTGCCAAGCCAATCTGATAGGCGATCTGCTCCCTGCTAATATCATCGCGCACAAAAGACCACTGCAACATTGTCACCGGCCCGGTCAACATGCCCTTAACCGGACGGTCGGTTAATGATTGTGCATAAGCTGACCACGCAACGGTCATCGCCTGAGGCCGGCGCACATCACCCCAAATAATTGGTGGTTTTACGCAGCGTGAACCATAGGATTGCACCCATCCTTGCAGGGTAAAGGCGTAGCCATCGAGTTGCTCACCAAAGTACTCCACCATGTCATTACGTTCAGGCTCGCCGTGTACCAGCATATCGATATCGAGTTCGAGCTGTTCTTGAATCACCCGCTCAATTTCTGCCTGCATCCGCTGCTCGTAGCTATGTTGATCAATTTCTTGACGTTTAAATGCCCGGCGGGCGGCACGAATCTCATCGGTTTGCGGAAATGAGCCGATGGTCGTAGTCGGAAATAGCGGTAAATTCAATGACGCACGCTGTGCCTGTGCCCGAACCGGGTAAGGGTTTTTGCGCTCGGGGGAGGACTGCAAGGCCAGACTGAGCTTTTCACGAACATCCGCACGCTCGCGGCCTTCAGCCAAGGCTAATCTCGATCGGGCATCGGTTGCCGCTTTAAGATCATCTGCAACTGCCTGCTCGCCATGAACCAGCCCGGTTGCTAGAGTCCGTAGTTCATACAGCTTTTGGCGGGCGAAGCTTAAGTTATCGGCCAAAACAGTTGGCAACTGGGTTTCTAAACCGGCATCTAACGGCACGTGCAACAGCGAGCAGCTCGGTGCAAGCCATAATCGCGAACCCAGCCGGTCATACAAGGGAGCCAAACGCGCAAGCAAACCGGCTAGATCAGCCCGCCAAATTGAGCGCCCATCAATCACACCCAGCGAAATCACTTTATAAGCGGGAATGGCATCAATGGTGGCGGTGAGGTTTTCGGTATGAACCGCATCGATATGAATACCATCGACCGGCAAGTGCGCAATGGTATTAATTTCCGCGCTGATATCATCAAAGTAACTAGCCAACAGGATTTTGATACCCGGCGTGCTTAGCCGGTTGTAAACCGACTCGAAGGCAGCTCGCCAGGCCTGTGGCAAGGCCAGACTTAAAATGGGCTCATCTAGCTGCACCCATTCCACACCCTGCGATTGTAATTGCCCCAGTAAGTCGCTATAAGCGGCGGCCAGTGATTCGGCCAGTGCCAGCTTGCCGGCATCATCACGGCCAGAGGATAGCCACAGTAAACTTAGCGGACCGATCAAAACCGGTTTGGCGGCAGGATTTATTGCCTGCGCCTGTGCGACTTGGTCAAGATAACGGTCTGCATCCAGCCGGATGGTGGTATCGGCCTCAAGCTCGGGGACCAAATAGTGGTAGTTGGTGTTAAACCATTTCTTCATCGCCAGCGGCGGGATGTTTTCCTCATTAATGCGCGTACCGCGCGCTAAGGAAAACAAGGAATCAAGGGTGTTGTCTAGCGGCCCAAAGCGTGCGGGGGTTAGCCCAAACAACAAAGCCGCATCGCCAATATGATCATACAGCGAAAACTCACCGCAAGCCGGGTAGTCAATACCGGCTTGTTGTTGCCAGTTTAAATTTTGAGCTAGCACTTGTTGCGCGCTTTGTTCTAATTCAGCAAGGGAAATATCACCCCGCCAATATTTTTCTGTTGCCCATTTCAGCGCCCGGTTTTCACCAATGCGCGGAAAACCTAAGGTGTGCACTAATATATCAGTATTGCTCATGTTGTCTCCTCATCTGCGTGAATCTGATTGCGCGTAGGTTACGCTAAATCAACATGAGCTTGGTTGAGCCTTTGTATTAAAAAAATGAATAAAATACATGTAAAGCCCAAAAAAACCGCCCGAAGGCGGCTTGATGTGAGCAGGGGCACCAGCGCGATATTAAATGCTGACGACACAATCAAACTTTCGGTGTTCATGTGAAACGCTCGTGCTGGGTTTTTTGATGTTGGAGTTTTCACACAAATCGTATTTACTGCCACAAAATATCGGCATGGCCGACGCGCATTAAATTGAAAATCACACTCGGTTATAAGTTGAGTCCGCCGTTGTTTTTGGGGCATGATTTGCAGAAAGTGAAAATGAGAATGGTACCTGATCCGTTTTAAGATCGCCCGCCTAACTCCGGCAGAAAGGCCGCGCCACGTACACCGCTGGAATCCCCGAAGACGGGTGCGACTAAACGGGTCGCGACATGATCGGAAAAGATGTAATCGGCCCATTGGCGCGGCACTTGTTCGTAGAGTCGATCAACATTTGACATGCCACCGCCTAGCACAATCACCTCCGGGTCAATCATATTGATCATATGCGCCAACGCGCGTGCTAAACGCTGCTCATAACGTTCGATCGCCGCCAGGGCAATCTTATCCTGATTATCAGCACGTTGGATAATTTCCTTTGCCGGTACATGGTCACGCTCGGCGGACTCAGTTAATGAGGCGTGTTGGGCGAAATCGCGTTCAAAAGCAGGGCCGGAAAGCCATTGTTCAATACAGCCGCGTAATCCGCACCAGCATTGAGGACCGGGTAATTCACGCTCCTCGTTCACCCACGGCAGAGGGTTATGCCCCCATTCACCGGCGATGGCGTTCGCACCGGTATGTACCTGACCGTTAATCACCAAGCCACCACCGACGCCAGTGCCTAAAATAACCCCAAAAACGGATGTAGCGCCATTGGCTGCCCCACCCCGGGTTTCTGACAGAGCCAAGCAGTTGGCGTCATTGGCCATGAATATCTGCCGGCCGAGCCGCGCTTCTAAATCTTTTTTTAGTGGTTTATCGTTCAATACTACGGAGTTTGCGTTTTTGATCAGGCCGGTGGCAGGCGAAATGGCTCCGGGTGTGCCCACACCAATGCTTTCAACACGGCCGCAGTCAGCTTCGGCACGTTTGATCAGATCGACCATTGCTATGATCGTGCCGGCATAGTCACCCTTTGGGGTTGCCACCCGCTCGCGCCAGATAATCTCATCCTGATCATCGAGCACAGCCACTTCAATTTTTGTGCCCCCTAAATCAACGCCTATTTTGCGCATATCAAACCCCTTAGTTTTAATGTATTACCTGCCTAGTAGTGGCTAGGCTATCTTACAATAGCCGGCCCTTAATAGCCGGTGGATTGAACATTCATGCGCCATTAACGCATAAAGGATAGCCAGCGCGGCTTAATACTCGGACTAGCACTAACGAAAACCGAGGTTTATTTCTAGGTTAGTTGTCACATAGGTCATGCCTTGTTTTGTGCCTTGGACGGATAAAACAGCAAACACCGCTTTGGAGCCACCCAGAGGTTGGGCAGCCTCTGGTTGATGCAATCATACCTACTGGGCATGGTCAAAGGCTAAGAGGATCTTGATTAGTTGCGCAGTGTTGCGATCAGTCGTTTGGGGACTAATAGCAAATCCAGCGCACTGTTGATGTCGGGCACAATGATATCGGAGGCATCCAACGCATGGCGGGATAAGCCCTCGCTTTGCATTACAGCAATGCCCAGTGCGACCTCAGCCAGCATCAAGGCATCATTGCGGCCATTGCCAATGGTGACGCATTCACGAGCCGCCAGCGTGCGTACATAGCGCTGTTTGACTTCATCCTGCAAGTGATCGGAGAGCAGTGAAAATTGAACAGGCAACGGTTCAAGCCGTTTGGCGGCGTCTCCGTAAGTATCTGCGGTTATCACATGTACTGTCAGGTGCTGCGCGAGGGCTTCAAGCCGCTCTACAACGCCGTCGATAATACGGCCATCCTCAGCAATGGTGCCGTTGTAGTCCAGAACGAGATGGTTGAGTTGCAATACCCCTCGGCTGGGGATGGTGATTTCCAGCATGCTTACTCCTCGATTTCAATTTGTGGGCCGGTCTCTTCCTGAGCACGCACTGCGCAGCCTAATTGCGCAGTCATGGCAATCGCTGCCCGCCGATACGACTGCGCGATGGTACCATCAGGATCACGGCTAACGGTCGGTTCACCGCGGTCTAGGTCCTCCCGGATCACAGGATTTAATGGCAGCTGACCTAATAAAGGTACGCCATATTCCTGAGCAATGCTCATCCCACCGCCTGATCCAAACAATGCCTCTTCATGACCACATTGTGGGCAGACATAGGTCGACATATTTTCAACCACACCCAAAATG
>DRZW01000153.1 GCA_011380105.1 Halothiobacillaceae bacterium | reverse complement strand
GGCCATAGATGGCCTGCATCCCCCTATCCTCTTGATATGTCTCTTAGATCACTGTGCAGATCCTTGCACTCGAACTTGCTCGCAAAAGTTTTTCGAGTTACCCATGTATGCTTGAGTATGAAAGCATGACTACCCCAGAAAACACGAGCACCCGAATTGCCGGCAAAGACGCGCCTTTGGAGCAAACCCTAGAGAAAGCCCAAGCAACGCTTAAAAATCTAGGCTTTGATATTGAACACACCGCCTGGCGCAACCCAGTGCCTAACTGCTGGTCGGTACATATTCGGGATACCAACTGCCCGGCGTTATTTAGCAATGGCAAAGGCGCCACCGATAAAGCAGCACTCGCCTCAGCCTATGGGGAGTTTATCGAACGGCTGGCATCACAGTATTTCTTCAATGATTTTTACTTGGGCGGTTTGCCTAATGTGCAGCGTAGACAAAACCGCTTTGATGACCCGCAAAACCCCGGCGTGCACGATCCTCGCGAACGCTGGTTTCAGATCGAGTCTCCCGGCAAGCGCCCCGAGGGTTTGTTAGATGACCAGCTATGGGCGTTTTATCACGGCGAGCGGGTGCAGAAGACTCGGGATTGGGCCGATCTGAATAGCGGCATTACCCACCAGCTTTGCGCCCTGCCTTTCAAGCGGGTTCGGGATCAGCAGGAAATTTATTTCCCCGTCAATTTAGTGAGTAATCTTTATGTTTCCAACGGCCTGAGCGCGGGTAACACTTTTGCAGAAGCCTATACCCAAGCATTGTCAGAGGTTTTAGAGCGTTTTGTCAAAAACCGGGTGATCAAAGAGGCCATCAGCCTGCCACAGATTCCCGCTGTCTTGCTCGACTCCATGCCTAAAGCCAGCCAAGCCTTAGCAGCATTAAATACCAATGGCTTTACCGCTTGGGCTCTAGACGCATCCTTGGGTGGACGCTACCCGGTAATATGTGTGTTACTGCTCGATCAGAAAAGCCAGGGTGTTTTCGCCTCGTTCGGCGCCCATCCGCGCTTTGATATTGCTTTAGAGCGCACATTAACGGAGCTGGTTCAGGGACGTGATCTTGATGATCTGCATCATTTCCCCTCCCCGGTGATCGATCGCCATCTTGCTGCAGACCCGGATAATCTAGAGTTGCATTTTATTGACTCCTCCGGCGTACTGCCAATTGACATGTTAAAGCAACAACCAGATTATTCCTTTGTCCACTGGGGCACCCAAACCCAAAGCAATGAGCAGTATTTTCAATCACTCTGTGCGCTAATTGAGGATGACGGTTTTGATATTTATATTGCCGATTTTCCACATTTAGGCCTGCCCGCCTGCCGGGTGCTGGTGCCGGGCATGTCCGAGGTTTATCCCATTGAAGAATTATTTGAGCGTAACAATAACCTCGGGCTGGCGTTTTTAAGCTTTTTCCATGACCTAAATCAGCTCACACCCCAGCAAAGCATGGATTTCGCCCAATTGATCGAGCATGCCGATCTTGACCCGCTTACCCCCGTCAAGGATGTAATCGGCCTCTGCGCAGAGCCAAATTCCCCCTATTTCGACGCACGTATAGGTGAGTTTCAAGCGCTGGCTTTACTGCATGCGGCCACCGAGCTTGAAATCGATAGTGAAGAGTTAATTGACCAGGTTGTCTGGCTGGCCGAAGTACCACCGGTTAAAGACTGTCGTAAGCGGGCTTATCGCGCCGCGCGTCGCCTATTGGAACTGCAGCAAAACGATCTGGAGATAGCACAATATGACCACCTGCTAACCGCCTTGTATGGTGAACAGGAATTAGCGCATGGCAAACGTTTGCTTCGCGGCGAGCATCATTATGCGCCTTTCTTTACCCTTGATTTAACATTCAGCCAAGAGCGGCGTCATCAGACGTTGTTACACGCATTTCACCGTGCCTATCAGGCAAAATTAACCTCCGGTCATTAAGGACGACCCACACATGTCTCAAAAGCACGCCGAACAATGTCAACAAATTATCGAAACCACAAGCGCGGTGGTGGTCGGGCAAAAGCCTGCAATTATGCGCGCGCTGGCCTGTGTATTAGCACGCGGGCATCTGCTGATTGAAGATTTACCCGGCTTGGGCAAAACCACCTTAGCGCACACCTTGGCGGCCGTGTTGGGGTTGCGGTTTAAGCGGCTGCAATTCACCGCCGATATGTTGCCTGCTGATGTATTAGGCAGCACCATCTATAATCCCGGCGAACAAAAATTTCGGTTTGTTCCCGGCCCGATTTTCACACAGGTGCTGCTGGCCGATGAGATTAACCGCGCCCCACCTAAGGTACAAAGCGCCCTGCTAGAAGCCATGGAGGAGGGGCAGGTTTCGATTGAGGGCAAAACCTATAACCTCCCGGAAGGTTTTTTTGTGATTGCCACCCAAAACCCCTTGGAGCAGGCCGGCACCTACCCGTTGCCTGAATCCCAGCTCGACCGCTTTGCTATGGTGACGCAATTGGGCTACCCCTCAGCGGAGATGGAGCGCCAAATGCTGCGTTCGGGCGGCGGCCGGGCCCGTTTTGCTTCGATTAAACCGGTATTGAAAGACGGTGACTTAATCCGGCTACGCGAGAGCAGCGCCGCGATCCATGTCGCCGAGCCGGTAATTGATTATACCCAACGGCTGCTGGCTGCCAGTCGCGAGCAGAGTGAATTTAATGTCGGGTTATCACCCCGCGCCGGATTAATGCTGGTGGAGCTGGCTAAGTCTTGGGCGTTGATTCACGGGCGTGATCATGTTCTGCCAGATGATATTCAGGCGGTTTTCCCCGATTTGGTTAACCATCGGATTCATTTTAAAGGCGAATCGAGCGAAACCCCGGCTGACTTATTGTTGCGCCGGGTGGCTACGCCCTGAGTCTATGCAGCGTTTAGCCGAGCAGAAAATCCATATCCGACCGCGTGCTTGGGGGCTGGGCTTTATCGCCGTGGCTATTGTGATGCTTTTAGCTGCGATTAACTACGGCAACAACCTGATCTTTCTGTTAACGTTTGTTTTAATGGCGCTTATGGTCAACAGCCTTTGGCAAACGCGGCGCTTTTTAAAGCAAATTAATATCGAACCGCTCGCTATTGAGCCACGCTTAGCGGATACCCCGGGCTGGTTTTCGGTACGGGTTTCCAGCGCCTCTGGTCATCCGGCATTTTATATTGAGGCGATTGAACACGAGCACACCTCGTCTAAGTCAGACCCCTATCATCCACATGAAAGCGAGCACCGCGGGGTTGATCTAACTTTAGCAAAGGGCGAAGAGACGGTGGTTGAATTACTTATTGCCAGCCAGCAACGCGGGTTTTTGCGTGCTCCAAATATTGAGATTTCCAGCCACTATCCCTTTGGCTTGTTTACAGCCTGGCGCATGATTACCCCGCAACAGGGACAATGGCTGCTCCCCAAAGACCGCCCGGCTCGGTTGCAGCAGGATAAACCCGATGCCGCCGATACGGGCGACCAGCGCGCCGAGCAGGGTGACCCAACCCGACTGCGGGCTTATCAGCCCGGTGATTCCATCCGCCATATTGTGTTTCGTCATTACGCTAAAACCGGGGTCTTGATTACCCGTCAGCCAGAAAGTGAAAAACAGCCGGATATCCCGCATATTCTCGATTACCATCAGCTTGAAGGGGATGTACACGCCAGAGTAGAACAGCTAGCCGGGTTGGTTCGCAAACTAAGCGCTGCGCGACAAAGTTGGGTTCTGTATCTGCCGAATCACGCCCCGGTAAGCGCCGATGCCGGCCAGAACTCTGCGGCTAGCACCGAGGAGGCTCTACGCCTGCTTGCTCGCTATGGCTTGGCTAAAGATGCTGATGGTTTTGATCTCCACAGCACCATGTCATCATGACGGATTCAGCTCAAAACCACAGGCTTGACCCCTTCCTCTGGGCGGTGATTATCATCGGCTTTGCTTTTCATTTGCCGCATATCCCCGTATTCGCCCTGCCCTTGGTTATTGGTGCTGTATTCTGGCGCTGGCAGCATGAGCAAAACCACTGGGCGCTACCGGGCAAACTGGTGTTGCTCTCATTAGCCGCTGTGGGCGCAGTGCTAGTACTGTTACATTTCCATGCCCTCTGGGGGCGTGATGCTGGGGTTTCATTATTAGTTATCGCTGCAGCCTTAAAGCTTTTGGAAACCCATAACCCGCGCGATGAATACAGCCTGCTGCTGTTAAGCTTCTTTTTGCTCGTCACTCTGTTGCTGTATGAGCAAGCCATCTGGATGTTCGGGTTAGTCAGCCTGCTGTTCTGGTTTCTGACCAGTGCTTGGATTGGTATTAGCCAGGATGTCACGATTAGTGCGCGCACCCGACTGTTTGAATCAGGCAAGCTGATTGCCGCCGGTCTTCCGGTGGTGATTATTTTATTTCTGCTCTTCCCGCGCCCGCCAGGCGGGCTTTGGGGGAGCGAACAACCCACCCAGTCTGCCAAGACCGGGCTATCCGAACAAATGCATCCCGGCGCGTTCGATCAACTCAGCCAAGACCCCTCTCCGGCCTTTCGGGTTTATTTTGGGGATGAACGCCCCCCGCCACCTTCAGAGCGCTACTGGCGGGTATATGTAATGAGTGGTTTTATCAACGGAGACCCGGAGTCATGGCAGGCTGACCGCCAAGGCGGGCAGGCGCGTTTGACTGTGAACGCCGATTCGTTGATTGAATACCAACTAACCTTAGAGCCAACCGGTAACCGCCATATTCCCGCCCTAGCGGCTCTAGTGGAGCATGACCGCGAAGTAGTCGTAAACCGGGATCTGACCGTACGGCATCGTGATCCGGTCAATCAGCGCATCCGCTTGAATCTGGTCTCGGCCACAGACTATCAACTCGATGCTGGTGTAATTTCGCATCCTGAGCGGATGATGAATCTGCATACCGGCGGGATTAATCCGCGGATTGAACAATTAGCGCAAGATTGGGCTGAGCTAGATCCACATCAGGCCGTCTCGCGGGCACTGGCCTATTTTCGTGATCACGATTTCCATTATACCATCAACCCAGGGCGACGCGAGGGCGATAACCGCGCTGATACCTTTGTCTTTGAAACCCGGCGTGGCTACTGCACCGATTATGCAGATGCCTTTGTCCGGATGATGCGCGCTGCTGGCATTCCCGCCCGTGTGGTCAGTGGCTATCAGGGTGGCGAGCTAAACGGCGGTTATTTAACGGTACGCCAGTCGGATGCTCATGCCTGGGCGGAGGTGTGGATTGATGAAAGCGGCTGGGTGCGAGTTGATCCAACCGCTGCGGTAGCTCCAGAGCGCATTGAAACCGGTATTGCCGAGGCTGTCGCAAACAACCCTGCGCTTTCGGCCACCATCCGTCGGGATCAAAACAGCCTTTGGCGCGATTTCCAACTCTGGCGGGAGCGCATGGAAAACAACTGGAATCAGTATGTATTGGGTTATTCCAACCGTGAGCAGAAATCACTGCTGGAAAAAATCGGCTTAAGTGGTTTGGGGCCGATCGGGCTTTTGATTACAGCATTGGTGACCGCTGCAACAGCCTGGATGCTGGTGATATGGTTTTGGGCGTGGCTGCGGGCCCGTCTTCAGGCAGGTTCGATTACTGAATACCGCTGGCAGCGCCTCCAACAACACCTGCATGCCTTAGACATGCCCCGCGAGCGACAGCAAAGCGAGCGCGCTTATCTACAGATGGTGATATCACAATGGCCGCAACAGCGTGAGCGCCTACAGCGCTTAACTACCTTAATGGAGAAAAACCGCTATGCCCGCCGCGTCAATCAGCAAGATAAAAATCTGCTTAATCTGCACCTGACGCTGGCCAATCGCCAGGCCCGATGGGCACGCATTCGCAATCAATTAGCAAAGCTGCGCTTTTGGCAGAAAAACAAGAATTAACGCTTAAGCTCTAGCGGTTTTAAGCCAACCAACAAGGTTTTTATTCCACCGCAATCACCTCTGCGATTAATTCGGTGGCATAGCTCCCCGGCGGCAGGGTGAATGTAAGGGTAAGCGATGCCTGTTGGGCATTTATTTGATGCGATAAATCCGGGGCATAGGCAATCAGCGCCCGCCGGTCGGGTTCTACCTTCCAGTTGTGCAGATGTTTCTGCCAAGTCGTTTTCCCCACCGCCGTGAGTACACAATCGGCCGCCGCTTGCTCCCATTCGGCACTCTGCCCGCCACCAAGCTGGACACTCGCCCCCCATAAAGGGCCGGTGAGTTGTAGTGTTCTCGCGGCTAGTCGCTTTTCGGCATCGGCCAGATCGTTTTCTTCTAGCACAAACCGGCTATTGCTATCGATGTGTTTGCAAACCGCGCCGGGGCTGGCCTGCATTCCCTGTTTTGTGGCTAATCGACTATCGAGCACGGTGTCAAAAATCCAGCTACGTAAACTTGAGAGCAACCAACTGCGCTGATTGCGTTTGGGGGCTCGGCTATTCGGTGCGCCAAAGTGGCGTAATTGTTCACGGTTATTACCGGCAAAACCATAGCGTTGCATACCAAAGTAGTTGGCAAATCCATTAATGCGGATTTGCTCCAAGCGTTCGCTGATCTGCTGCTTACGTACTTTAAGATCCGGTATATCGGTTATTTTGATAACAAAACGATTTGCCTGATGGCTACCGGGGCGTAACTTCTTACCATGGCGGGTAATATCCAATACCCGGATGCCCGCCAATGGGGTTTGGGCGGCAAATGTATCTAGATCAAAGGTTTCGATTGGTAATGTAAACCATTGCCGGGTGATGGCCTGGCGGTCTTTTTGACCACACAGGCCAATATCACGGCGCGGCGTGCCGGTAGTCTGGGATAACCAATCGACCACCCGCGCGGTGGTCAGACCGCGTTTTTCAATGAACAGCGCCCAATGATTGCCCTGCCCGTCTGGCTTGAAGCCTAACACTTCCTCAACAAAGAAATCATCCTCGGTGGCTTTTAAAACCCCGGTGGTGAGCGCACCACCGTGAAGACGATGCCGACGGGCGGGGTCGACTGCACGTTCAATGTCGAAAAGCACTGACTTATCAGGCGCTTGTGCCTCATTCTGGTTGTGCAAAATCAATCTGCTTTAGTGCGATAATGGTGGGGTTAATCGAGCAGACGAGCCGTCCAGCCAATCTCCTCACCACTGTTTAGAGGAATGACGGTATCGTGGCCTGCTAGTACGGGTTCTGGGATGATCTGCGCTTGACGGGTTAACTTAATCTGACGGCTGTTGGGCTTTAAGCCATAAAACCGTGGGCCATTTAAGCTGGTAAACGCCTCTAAGGCATCAAGCCGATTGATTTCATCAAAAGCAGTGGCATACATTTCCAAGGCGACCGGTGCGGTGAATGCGCCGGCACAACCACAGGCCGATTCCTTAGCACTCTGCGGGTGTGGTGCGCTATCAGTGCCCATAAAGAAGCGACCACTATCATCGACAATCGCTTGTAATAAAGCCTGACGATGCGACTCGCGTTTGAGAATCGGCAAACAGTAATAGTGCGGACGAATCCCGCCAACCAGCATGGCATTGCGGTTATAACACAGATGATGGGCTGTGATCGTGGCAGCGACGTTATCACCCTGCGCGCGGACAAAAGCCACCGCATGGGCGGTGGTGATGTGCTCCATCACCAAACGGATATTAGGAAAACGCGCCAGCAACGGCTCGGCAATCCGCTCGATAAACACCGCTTCCCGATCAAAGATATCAATGTCCGGGTCAACCACCTCACCATGCACCAGCAAAGGCAGGCCGGTGCGTTCCAGGGCACTTAGCACTGCTTCAATCGCGAGTGGATCACGAACCCCACGATCCGAATTGGTCGTCGCACCCGCCGGATAAAGCTTAACGGCGTGGATATACGGATTTTCAGCAGCCTGCTCAATATCACTGACCGTGGTCTGGTCGGTGAGATAGAGCGTCATTAATGGCTCAAACTCGCGCACCGATGGTGATTCGTGCCGAAGAGCATCCAATATCCGATCCCGATAGGCCATGGCCGCGGCAACCGTGGTCACCGGCGGCACCAGATTGGGCAT